>DATJKY010000115.1:0-4306 GCA_035490955.1 Terriglobia bacterium
AAGGTCTCCCAGCGCTGCCGGACTTCGAATACGTCGTTCGCCGCAATGCCAAGCCTTCGTTAGCGGCAGACCGTCTGCGCGATGTTGTCATCGATTATTTCCGGTTCGCCGCCGCGCTGCGCCGTAATAGCCGAACGACAGAGCACCCCAGGCGCCAGGGCGCATCTGCCTGACGTCCTCCTTTCCCCAAAGTCGATAGGTCGGGATTTTTGGTCCTAGATATTTTTGACAGGGGTTTCCATACGCGGGGCCGGGGGTCTTGGTCACCGTGGGTAGGGGGTCGGCCATCCCATGGCCGACGGCACCCTCCCATCCGCCCGCGTTTCAAGTCACGTGAAACATGCGGTGCCGCGTGATGGCGCAATTCGTTGCGGCGAAACGCCGAAACCGAGAATGCCGCGCGGAGAAGTGCCGATAAAACATGGCAGTTCCCACAAGCGTGCGCGAGAGATTGGCTGCTGGGGACGCTCCGCAAGGGTAGCAGGACCCTTTTCAGCGAGGAGGCGTCGGCGCCGACGTATTTGGGATCCAAATCCGCCACGCGCGGCGGAAACAGCCTGTTGGGCGGATCGCCAAGCTCGAGCTCGTGTCAGCCCAAGCTCGTGGGCGAATCAGATAGCCTCCCCGAAGGTTCTCCATGCTGTTCTTGCCCCCGTCGCCGCGGGGGCTTCTTTTTGGGACCGCCGGCAAAACCTAAGGGGCACCACATTAGGGTATTCTTAGCTTCAAAGACTCTAAGAACAGCATAATCCAAACAATTTGTTAGGTTAGGCTTGAACCACTTCCTAAGTTACGCCACTAATAGATACCTAAGACGCTAACTTACGGAAACGAACATGACGATTGAGAAATACGGATACGCTCGAGTCAGTAGCCGCGATCAGGACCTATCAATCCAAGAGGCGACCCTTAAAGCAGCCGGGTGCAGGATAATTCGGATGGAAAAAGCTTCCGGCACCAGCCGCAACGGACGCCCAGAGCTTGAGCTGCTGTTGGAGTTCATGCGCGAGGGCGACGAGCTTGTCGTCACTCGGATCGACCGGCTCGCCCGCTCAATCAGCGATTTGCAGGACATCGTCCGCACACTCAAGACCAGAGGCGTAATCCTTCGAGTCACAGAGCAGCCGATCGACACCTCGACCGCTTCCGGCAAATGCTTTTTCGACATGCTCGGCGTCTTTGCCGAGTTCGAGACCAACCTGCGCAAAGAACGCCAGCTCGAAGGCATCGCCAAGGCAAAAGCTGCCGGGGTCTACAAGGGCCGCAAGCGGAAAGTCCCGATCGACGAGGTCAAGCAACTCAAGGAAGCCGGCCGGTCGATCTCGGAGATCGCTGAAACCTTCGATGTCTCCCGAACGGCGATCTATCACGTCCTAAAGCAAAGCGAGACCGTCGTCGTGTGAGGCAGACCGACGGGGACACCGACTCGCCCGAGCAACGACAAGCCGCTCGCAGCGCATATGATCGGGCTCGGATTTAGCCTCGCCATACCGGCAGGGCATGCAAGAAATAGCGAATAAGGCTGGGCTCGAGGTCCTCGAGCTTCGCGCGGCATATGTGAGGAAACTGTGGAAAGAGACGCGCAAGTAGGACGGATCATTCTTGTGGTTGCAGTGGCCACCGTGGCAATGCTGGCGGCGGTGTCTTATCACGCCCGGCCTGACAACCGGATGATTTGCAGCATAGCGAAGTATTGTTGGCATCCAGATCGCGGAGGCAAGCCTCAGTCGGCCAGCATGAGGGTCGACCGTATCGAAAGGTGACCTGTGGTTCTGTTATCCCAAATGGTGCCCGCCCAAGAAAGACTGGTGCCGCGAATGACGCTTGAACACTGAACCTAATCCTCCTTCATCACCGCACGAGCCGAAAGAAGCTTAGTCACTTCGGCTCCCGGCTAACCCAAGGGATAAGTCGCCGCTTAAAACCAGCTCGCACGCGCTCGGGAGCAACGCCGGGACAGCGAGCGAGAACCGCCGCTGCCGGCATTCGCGTCCGCAAACCAACGCCACGCAAGCTCTATAGCAATTTCGTCCGCACGTTGTTTGCCGTTCACCGCGCAAGTCGCCGCAGCAGCAGCTCGACTTTCGAGCCCGAGCTCAAATGCACGCTCAACGGCCGCCACGAAGCGATGATCCATCTCCTCGAGTTCATCGCGAGTCCAGTCGCCACACTGCCCGTCGAGATCAAGGATAGGGGGGACGTAAAGCATGCCGCCTAAAATGCGGCCGAAACACTACCCCGTCAACCAACTCAATGACGCCAAGCTCGTAATGCCCCCCAAGCCGCTAGTCATTCACATCGAACCCTGGAACCCCCCGCGGCTTGAGCTCGCGCTCCTGTGCCTTCGGTTTGTTCTTGGAGCCCAGCGGACGACCCCGCCCTCTCTTCACAGGAACAACCTCTTCCTGATCAAACTGCTCGCTCGCCTCGATCATCGGACGTGGTGCAGCGTCGATGAACCTCCCCTCAGCATCAACGGGCCGAGCCGACGCCTCAAATTCCAAAACATCAGCCGGGTTCTTGGTGTCCGCGGATAAGTCAATGCGTATCACAACGCGATCTTGTTCCACTCCAGGTCGCTGCGGCGCAAACCCCGCAAGATCATCGAGCGCCTTCGCCGCATCAATGCGGTGTTTGGGGCTCGCGCGTTGGTCACTTAAAATCTGGTCAAGGACAGCGGGGGCTTTAACGACGCGCAGCTGCGCAAGTTCACGCTTGGTTGCACCCGAACGAATGCGCCGCGTTTTTTCCAACTCAACTCGTTCAACAAAAGACTCATCGGTACCAAGCGAAGTCCAGACTTCGTCGTTAGCAAGATGCCACCGCTGACGGACCTGCTTCTCAGTCAAAATCCCGTCAGCATATCTCGCTAAATCTTCCACAAGCTCCTGGTTCTCACGGAGCGATGATGCAAGATCAGAGTCGAAGCTCATGGCGAACCTCACATTGAGCGCCACATCGTCAATTTGGTACTCTAAGCCCAATGCCCACATCTTCCAACGGGAAGGACAATCACAGTGGCCAGCATCTTCGAACGCTTGAACCGGAACCGCCCAGCTCCTCCGCCCGAAGAGAAAGCCCAAGTCGACCCCGCACAACGACTCCTGACGTGGTTGCCTCGCTGGCCTCGAGACACAATCACCGTTCGCCAAATCCGCGTCTACGGCCCCCGCTGCCTCCGGGGGCGGAGGGACGCAATCGACGCAGCCGAAATCCTAGTCGCGAACGGCTGGCTCACCTCAATCAAAGCCTCCCGGCCCGACACATATGCGTGGCAAATCGTTCGGAAAAATATTGTTCACCCCACTGTAGCCATGTAGTCAGAATATTCGGAAACCACCCCAGGGAATATTTTTTGGCATATTTATTGCCGTGGCACGGCTTCCCTTCACCAGCTCGATGCGCATACCGTTGTGGATACGGCCACATACCGATGTCAGCCAGTTGCCTATAATTTTTGTGTTGATGATGTCACCGCGAGGCGTTCCCGCCTGTTGCAGCAGCAGCTCGCGCAGCTCTGGTTTCTGGGGTGGTTCTGGCTCGCCGTATTGGCCGATTGGGTTGGCGAGTTCATTGGCACGAGAAGTCATCAACGACACCCGCCGCAACATCGCGTGAACGCTCCAAAATCTGCCCTCGGCCAACATATCCCCCAGGTTGAACCGCCTCGAATCTGAGCCGGAGAAGGTGGCACCAGTGACTCAGAAAACGACCCGCCACCTTCAAAAAACGGGCTAAATCCCCCACCAAAACAGGCGGTTGAGAAGGTAGCACCCCGAAGGTAGCCGCCACCTTCTCCCAAGTGATTGATTCTAAAAGAAGAAGAGAAGAGAGCGCATCTTGCTTTTTAGGGAAGGTGGCGATTTCTGTTTTCGCTACCTTCTCGCCACCTTCTCCGCCACCTTCTCCCTTTCTGGGCTCCAAATCACTCCGGCTCGTCATCGGCCTCCTCCGGAACATCCTGGGGCAACGCCCACAACCAGGGCGCGTCCTTCTCTCCGCGCGGTTTGAATGCCTTCACCCCGAGCGCGCGCTTGGCCCGGTGTAATTGATCGCGACTGAACCCGCGTTCGGCGCCCCGCTCCACGATCAAAGTGACGCGCGCCGGACCGTTGGCGAGGATGGCGGAGAGGAAGTCCTGCGCCGTGCCGTGGTTCGCCTTCGTCGCTCTTGTCGCGGCGAGCGCTTCATCGGCGTTGAGCGCGACTTCACCCTCCCACCGAATCACCGGCGCCTTGACTATGTTTCCGTTCGGATCATAGCCGACATCAACCACGTCGATTTTGTAGGCGAGCGTGGGCTGCTT
>DATJKY010000116.1:0-3484 GCA_035490955.1 Terriglobia bacterium
CGTTACGGAGAACGCTGGGGCCGCCTCTGGCTGGACGTTGCCCGCTACGGAGAGGATGACTATCGCAGCTTAAATCCGAACCCTCGCGGCTATCGCCCGTACCCGAACGCCTGGGCTTATCGGGACTGGGTGATTCGCGCGTTTAACGATGACTTGCCGTACGACCAGTTTGTGAAGGCGCAGTTGGCGGGTGATCTGATGGACCCGGCAGTTCGCCACAAGATGCTGCCCGCAACGGGGTTTATTGGCCTCGGACCATGGTATTACGACAACGGTTCCAATGAAGTGACGCGCGCCGATGAGCGCCATGATCGTGTGGACGCTGTAACACGCGGCTTCCTCGGCTTGACGGTGCAATGCGCCCGCTGTCATGACCATAAGTATGATCCGATTCCGCAGACGGATTACTATGGCCTCGCCGGCGTCTTCTTCAACACTATCTACGAAGAGTATCCGCAGGCACCCAAGAAAGTCGTGGATCAGGTCAAGAAGATCGAAGACGAAATCGACGAGAAACAGAAAGCGTTCGAGGAGCTGCAAAAGAGTTTGACCAGCGGATTGGCGCGTGCCCTCTCGCTACAGGCGTCGAATTACCTGATGGGCGTATGGGAAGTGACCGGCAAGCATAAGAAAGATATGGCCCTGGTGGTGAACGACCGCCGGCTCGACTACGAACTGCTCGACCGCTGGATTAAATACATGGCGAAGCCCACCGTCAGGTACCACAACAAAGAGGAATGGCAGGCCCTGATGAAAAACGGCGGAGGAACACCGCAGGAAGCGGCGAAGCTTGCCGCCAGGTTTCAGCAGGAGATCGTGGACGTCACTGTCGCCAATGACGCCATTGACGAGGAGAATCGTGTCATTAGCGACAAGGACGTCGATGGGACAAAGCCTAAGAAGAGGACCGACAAACCCAGTAACTTCGTTTCCAACAAAGATTTCAATCCGGGCGCGTTGTTGCGCCTGAAGAGCCTGCCGGAAGATCAGACCGCCTTCTGGACGGAGATTTTTGTCCGCGAACTCAAGGATAATGAAGACCCCAACGACATGGTCGAGATGGACGCCCGGAAGATCACTCCCGGCGTGTTGATGTTCCGCGGCTGGGGTCTGGAAAGCCGGATTGGGCCGGAAGCGCAGGCACGGTTGAAATCGCTTCATGACGATCTTGAAGCGCTGAAGAAGAAAATCGACCCCTACTATCCCTTCGTTCACGGCGTGAAGGACTCCGAGAGCCCGGTGAACATCCAGCTCGCCCTTCGGGGAAACCCGGAGACTCTCGGCGCCGAGGTTCCGCGTCACTTTCTAAGCATCTTCTCAGAGGGCGATCCCGCGCCTCTCAATCAGGGCAGCGGCCGTTTGGAACTGGCGGATTTGATCGTGAAACAACCTATCGCGATGCGGGTCATCGTAAACCGCATCTGGAAGGCGGACTTTGGAACGGGTATTGTGGATACGCCGAGTAACCTCGGCTTCGGCGGCGAACGGCCGACCGATCCCGAGTTGCTCGAATATCTCGCCAGCGAATTCCGGAAAAACGGCATGTCGATCAAGAAACTGCAGCGCGAGATCATGCTGAGCGCGGTTTACCAACTTTCCACCGCAGACAACAAGGAAGCGTCAGAGAAAGATTCGGGCAACCGGCTCTATTGGCGCGCTAACCGCAAACGGATGGACGCCGAGCAGGTTCGGGACTCGATTCTCGAAGTCGCAGGCGACCTCGATGACTCCTTGGGTGGACCTTCCAAGGAACTGACCCCCGATTTTCACAGGCGCACCGTTTATGGCCACGTCAGCCGTTACAAGCTGGATGCCTATCTGCAACTCTTCGATTTTCCTCCGCCGAATATCAGCGCCGAAAAACGGTTTACAACCACCGTTCCCCTCCAACGGCTGTTTCTGATGAACAGCGACTTTATGCAACTAGAAGCCGAGGCACTATACAAGCGGGCCTCGGCGGAGGCCGATAATCGCGCTCGCATCCGCAAGCTCTATAGCCTGGTCTACGGCAGAGAGCCCAAGGAAACCGAAGTTCAGGCTGGGCTTGAGTACCTCCGGACAGAGCCGCTGAAAGAATACGAGGAAAGTAAGAACAAACAGAGGCCGAAGGAAGCCGAAAAAGACAAGGAAAACGGGAAAGCGGGGGAAACGGAAGACGCCGAACCAAAGCCGGCTGGGGAAGGCGCATTGGCCTCCGTGGCCGGCGCAAAGCCTGCCACTGCGAGAACCAGCATTGCGGAATCGGAGCCTGATACCGCCGCCGATGTGATCGCCCAGGAAGGCGCCGAAACGCCGGCCAATTCGAACGCCGAGATGGGCATGGGGATGATGGCGGGTATGCCCGGCGCGAGCCGCGGCGGCCCTGCGAGACCGGCTGAGATCAAGTACCAACCGACCGTGTGGGGCCGCTACGCGAAGTTACTGCTCAGCTCTACCGAATTTATCTTTATCAACTGACGGGGCTATCCATATGTCTAGTCACAAGTTACCGAATCCCCTCACCCGAAGAGAAGCCCTGCGTAGAGTCGGCAACGGCTTCGGCATGATGGCGTTTGCCGGAATGCTCGGGGAATCGCTTTTGAAGGCTGGAGCGGACTCCGGCGAGACCGGCTTAGGCGTCGCGAAACTCGATTATCCGCAGCGCGTGAAACGCGTGATTTTCCTCTTCATGAATGGCGGACTCTCGACCATCGACGCGTTTGACCCCAAGCCCATGCTCGCCAAGTTCGATGGCCAGCCGATGCCGGGCGGTTCTATAGCCACCGAGCGAAAGACCGGCGAACTGATGAAATCGCCGTTTGCGTTTAAGAAGTACGGGCAATGCGGGATGGATATCAGCGAACTTTGGCCTCACTTGGGTGAAGTGGCGGACGATATCTGCTGGGTGCGTTCTGTTTACACTGAGATTCCCAACCATGAGCCGTCCTGTCTGATGCTGAACACGGGCGCCAACCAAGCTGGGCGGCCATCCATGGGTGCGTGGCTGACCTATGGGCTCGGCACCGAGAACAAGAACCTCCCTGGTTTCGTCGTGCTATGTCCGGATATCCCCACTACCGTTGGGCCACCGCTGTGGAGCAATGGCTTCCTCCCGGCCATCAATCAGGGCACCTACATTTCGAACAAGCGCGTCATCAAGGGACCGGACGGGATGGATACCTCGCCGATGGATATGCCGTCGGACATTCCAGTCGAGAAGGACAAAGATGGCAAGGAGATGCCGAAGAAGGTTGTCATCGAGAAGACCTTCGACCCCAAGAAGATTTTGAACTTCGTTAATAACCCCAAATTCGCGCAATCCGAGCAGCGTCGCGAACTCGATTTGCTGAACAAGCTGGAGAAAATCCGGGCGCAGGATGCCGGTAGCGATCCCCAGGTAGAAGCGGTCATCAGTTCGATGGAAACAGCCTACCGCATGCAGACCGAGGCGCCGGAGGTTTTCGACATTCGCAAGGAGTCGCAGGCGACGCTGGATATGTATGGG
>DATJKY010000117.1:0-6139 GCA_035490955.1 Terriglobia bacterium
CAGACCATTACATTGAGGGTCTGAAAGCCGGGAACGGCTTCCACATTCCATGACATGTAGTAAGCGTCCGACCATACTCCCAGCTTGGGGTAGTCAGGAAGATCCGACGTAGACATGAGCTGGAAGGCATACCGGTTCCAATGGCCAGTTGCATCCGAAGTCGTTGAGACAGCGACGCACTGATAGTACGTCCCGGCTGTGCTGGCATGGTGAGTCATCACCCAACGGCCTGCTGCTTTGTCGTACTGGGCAATGATGTCGCCCTGGTTTGATCCCGCGCCCGGGTTGGCATTGGGGTCGCAGGCACCACCAAACCTTTGCCATAACGTGCTGCCCTCCATCGGACCTAACAGTTTGGTGCCACTCGTTTTGCTATAAACGGCGAACCGAGTGTTAACCCATTGAACATACTGAGTTACACCCACGGCGCCGTTCGCGTCCGGGCACGGGTAACCGTTGGCGGAAACAACACCTTTAAAGTTCAATCCCAAGGTTGCCGCCACTTCAGGCCCTACGGAGGTCTGAACAACCGGGTCCGGCTGATTTGTGGCTGAGCTCCGCGAAGCCTTCACCCGACCCTGTGGCGGAAGGAGAGAGAGGCCTTCCTCGTCGGGGTCGTAGGTGTTCCGACGATTGTTTGAGGTCAGGGGCTTCATGTCACTCAACCGAGGTGAACGATCGTGCCGAACTTCGCGCCTTACAATCGGCCCACTCGCCCCGCCTTGGGCGGCGACCGCGGCCGCTGAAGACAACCCGGCGCAGACCGCCAGCCCGCCAATCAACGTCACATTTCGCAATCGACCAACCATTATTTCCCTCCTCCTTGGAAGGGCCGGTCGGGCCCCCCGTCAAGCTCTCCATGTTTAGCCTGTCAGGCTGCGGTCATCCCTGGGAATAGCCGCGAAGACCGGAACGTTTAAGAATTCTTTCACTTCGTCCGGCGTGTGGAAGGAATCATCCAAGTACTCAGCGGCGAAGGCCAAGCTCACACTCACCATGGCGGCGAGGATACCTCCCAGAAGCACTGTCAACCAGGGAGAGTTGGCAGGCAGGGCGGGCACTGTTGCAGCCTCCACGATGACAACATTAGCGATCCGTCTGCTGTCCAGCGCATCGGTAATACGCGCCTCTTCCCGCTTGTTCAGGTAGAGCAGGTAATTCGCTTCCTCGGCCTTGGCGTTGCGCAGCAGATCCTGCTGCTCGATGCCCTTCTGATCGAGATCGAGCAGCTTGCTGCGATAGTCGCGAATAGTGTTGGCTGTCGCCTCCGCAGTCGCCTTGAGCGTGGGCAGATCCGCCTTGGCTTTGGCAAGTTCTCCCACCAGCCACACGTAAGTTTGATTCTGGTCCGTGGTATCCTCGCGAATCGGCGTCTTCTCTGCCACAGCGATGCTGGCCTGCGTCTGGGCAATTTGCGTGTTGACCTCCTGAACCAATCGATAGCTGGGCTCATACTTCGTCAGCAACTCCGTGCGCTTAAGCTCTAGGTTGAGGAGGCTGGCCTTCAATTGTTCCAGCAGCGTGGCGTTGTCTCCAGTCCGCATCTGCGTACTCAGCCGTGGCGCAGTGGACGCCAGTTGTTTTTCGAGCGCCGCAATATGCTGCGTCTGGGCGGTAATCGCCACGCGGTTCTGAGCCTGCACGGCTTCCAGATCATTGACCTTTTGCACCAGGATATCCCGCTCCGACTGCGCAGCAACCGTGCCCTTCGCCTGAGCGAAGCCGACTAGCTGCGATTCTGTATCTCCCAGTTCCTTGCGATATCGTTCCGCCTGCTGTTCGAAGAAATCAAACCGCCCCGGGAAACGGTTCACTGCCATGTGCTTTTCGAGGTAGAGATTGCCCAGGGTTTTTACGACGCGGGCGGCAAGCTGAGGCTCCTCCGAAGTGTAGGTCACCTTGATGAGGTTAGTCTTGCTAATCGTATCGACCTTCAGACGAGCCTTCAAACGGCGGACCGCCTTGGGAACCTTGAGCGCCGGGTTGGAAGGAACCCAGGAGGACCAGAAGTGTGGTTTCGTCTTGTCCAGCCCGCACGCCAGCACAACCTGTTCCAGCAAATCCGAGCTCTGAATCAGTTCGACTTCGGAGTTGATCTCCTCCTCGGCCACCGTAGACTGGGTGATAGTTGTTGCGTCCGCAGCGCTGCTGACCACTGGATCCACTCGCTTATGCCGCACTAGGATTTTCATCTCCGCTTGGTACTTGCTCCCGTCAAGCGCGGCCACCAGCACCGCTCCCAGAAGTACACCGAGGAAGGAAAAAGCCATCAGCCGCTTGCGACGAAAGCCTATCGCCACCAAGTCGCGCACGGTCCGTATAGGCTCTGGACGGTAAACGGACGGCGGTCCTCCAAACTCCGGAATCATCAGGTCTTGGCCTGCCATTCTCAGTACTCCCTCATCGCCCCCCGATCAGTCGGGGCATGGAAAATGTACAAAAAAGACTGAAGCAATCCTGTTTAACCTCTTTTCGACTCAGCGTCAAGTCGCTCGTTGGATATTACTGGCGGATTTAACTTCAACGTCTCGAGCGCCACGCCACCTCGTGGGTCGCATGAGCGTTCTGCGTCACTGACATTCACGCTCCCTTCCGGTCATCTATATTCGCTCCTAACAATCTCTCCGCTCTGAGACTTCTGCCGGGGACCGTGTTCAGCAGGTCTTCTTCCATGGAGTGTCAAGTCAAACCCTGGGACCGCGGCCTTGAATACTTCTTCGCAACACCTCGTATGTCGCTATCACAAAAAGAGGTTGACTAAACAAGAGAAGGTAGTAAACTATGCAAGCCATGAAGGAGCGCCTTTTGAGAGGCACTGCCATCACATGTCTTTGCTTACTGTTCTCTGCGCTGATCGTGCGCCTCGCCGGCCAGAACGTTGGCATCGCAGTGGCGGGCGGGCAGCCGGATGCTGCCAAGTCGTTCGACGCCAGGCCAGGCTTGCGCCCTGATTCGGTTTCTGACACTGGCATTCCTGCGGGCCTGTTCGGACTGAACGTGATGAACCCCGACAAATATCCTCCGCTCCAGATCGGCACCCTTGGGCACCCCTTGCTTGGCTGGATCTGGATAGAAGACTCCAAACGGGTGTTCAATTGGAGGAGAATCGACCGATTCGTTAATATGGCTGAGGGTCATGGACTGGTTGATGCCAACCGAGTTGTTAACATGGTCTTGGCTTTTGGCGGTACCCCAGGTTGGGCCGTTAGCGACCGGAGCCACTGCGAGGAAAAGTACCACGTTACCCAGTGTACCGACCCACCGGATAACATCGAAGATTGGAGAGAATTCGTCACTGCCGTCATACAACACTACAACGGCAAGACCGCGGCTCATATCAGATATTATGAGCTATGGAACGAAGCTTCGATACCTCAATACTGGACAGGCAGGCAAGAGGATCTGGTCAAGCTCGCCGCTGTTGCCTACCCGATTGTCCATAGCGACCCTTACTCCGTTTTGCTGACTCCTTCCCCCGCAGGGACCGACAGCGGCTCGCCAGGTTGGATGGCGTCCTATCTTCGAGCCGGTGGATCGAAGTATGCTGATGGTGGCACTTTCCACGGCTACCTCGCTACGCGCAGCGTGAACCCGTACCCCATGCCGGACCAGGATCGGACACCGGGGTGCGGCGCGACCCACGGCGCCGTGTGTACTGGCTCCATTCTTACCCAGGTCCGCAAATACCGGCGGGTCTTCGACGAAAATGGGCTGGCGGGCAAGCCGATGTACAACACCGAAGGAAGCTGGGGCGTCGACCCCATCACGGATCCCGATATGCAAACCGCCTGGCTGGCCCGCTACTACCTTCTCCAGGCAAGCGTGGCCGTCGAGAATAATCTGCAACTCATTTCCTGGTATTGTTGGGGGTGCCCGCGCCCTGAAGGCAAGCCTAACTGGGGAACCATCCAGAGCGAGACGGGAGCCCTCACACAAGCCGGCTTGGCCTACAACCAAGTCCATGACTGGATCGTGGGCTCCAAGATGAGTGCCTGTTCCGCTGCCGGCACTGTCTGGACTTGCAGGCTAAACCGTGCGGGCGGCTACGAAGCGCTGACCGTTTGGGACAGCGCCCAGTCTTGCAGCGGCGGCTCTTGCAGCACCGTTCCATATTCTCCCGATCGTCGCTTCACTTACTCCAGAAATCTGGCTGGCGAAAAAAAGAAGATCAGCACCCCGACCGTCCCGATCGGGGCCAAGCCTATTCTCCTTGAGAATAAATGAACTCGACCGGTCCTTGGCCGTGCTAACTCAAAACACCCCTCGCTACCGATGTCCGATGCTCGCGGGCAGTGTTCACCTCGGCGACAGATAGCCACGGGCTGGCGAAGATATTCGCGTTCCGACTTGGTGCCCTTTTGTGGAGCCGGGACGCCCGAGTTCAGTGGCTGTCCAACGTCTCCTACCCGCCGTGCCCCAGTCCTGTTTAATGACAAGACGTGAATCTAAACGAGGCGATCCGCGTGTTCCAGAAGTTGGTGTTGTCCGTCTGGTAATACTGGCTGGTATACCAAAACGTACAGTCATCCACAGGGTCGATACTCAGGATAATTACGTCGCACCAGGGCCGGCCTGAGTTGAGTTCGCCAGACTTACGTGTGGCTACTCAATTGGCCGCCTGTTGCTTTCACCTGCCGCCTGTGAAAGGAGCTGTTGCGGTGCCCCGGTTGTAACGCCGCCGTAAGTACTCCGCATAGCCCAAGACAACTAAATGCTGAAGGGGAGGATGGGAGACGATGATATTCATCACCGTGGACCGCACAGTGAGGATAGCCAAAACTGCAATGCACTCCAGCGCCAACTGACGTTCCAAGGGTGGAGAGGAGGGACGCCTCAGGCATCGTATCAACACCCACCAAGTCCCGAGCAAACCAATTAGGATAAGAAGCGGCCCCCAGACGCTAGTCCCCACCAGCATCTCAACATAGTCGCTGTGGATTGGTCCAACTTCCTTGAGTCCCAGGCTCGGCCATACGGCAAAGGATCCTGCGGCGTAGGCGCCGAGGCCTGTCCATGGATGCTGCACGTAGACATCCCAGGCAGCCGCCCACCACTCGACGCGGCCTGAAAGTGTCACGATTTCCGCCCCGCTCTGACCGCGCTGCAGGAAAGCGAGCAGAGCGCTGCCCGCACCGGTCAAGGCCAGGGCCGCCGCCGACACAAACCCGAGGGCCACGGCCAGACGTGCCCGCTTGGTGAAAAAAAACACTAGCAGCACCCCAAGCACGAAGCCACCTATGGCAGACCTCGTTTGCGTGAACACCATGGTGGCAACCCCGAAAAGCAAAAGCAGGATGTACCAAGCCCGATCAAACTTGCGCTGCACTGCGGGTAGAAGCCGGCAGACAGCAATGGCAGCTACGATTGCGCCGAGAGTCCCCACAGCGTTGGAACCTTGTCCGGGAAATACCCCCGCGAGCCGGATGTTGAGAAGTCCCCCAACATACTGCCCTTCCCATGCTTCCTCGGGCCAGAACGGAGCTTCCAACCATGCGGAAGCGACCAGAAGCCCGCACAGCACCCAGGTCCAATCCAGGAGTGTCTCGTACGTTCCTAGCGAGCGAACGCTGGCAAGGATAGCAGCGAGCAGGGCGACGTCAATCAGGTACTCCCATGATTTGTACAGGGTCCAGGAAGGCTTAACTGACCAAGTAGCCGAGACTGCGCAGACTAAACCAAAGAGCGCCATCACGCCGACAAGGCCGCGGCAGAATGATCCTAACCAAGGCGGGCGCCTGAGAGCAAGGCGCACCATTAAAACGAGCGCTGTTATCCCAACCAGGACTACCCGGAAGACGGCCGCAGTATCAAGGGGATTTTGCTCGATGTCGGCGATAGCCCGGGTCCGGAACACGAAGCCGCTCACCAGCAGAACCAGCCAGAGTCCATGCCACCATGTCAGACTCTTGCAGAGCCTGCGGAACTTAGGGATAGCTTGGCGAAGCCCCAATGCGAGCGCGACTGCGGAGGGAGGTCCTGCCAGAACCAGCGCCAGAGCGGCAGCAGCGCCGAAACGGCCGAGAGCATACGTGCCAATCATCGTCAGGAGCAAACCGAGCAGAATGAGCAGGAGGAATAAACCGACCCTCGGGTGCCACGTCACTTCGCGGGTCGCATGAGTGCCCGCGCCACTAACATT
>DATJKY010000118.1:0-7736 GCA_035490955.1 Terriglobia bacterium
GTCGCGGATGTCGGAGTGCTCCTTGACGGTGTAGAAGGGTGGATGGCGTTGGGCTGGCCCCTCACCCTGCCAACGACCGCATCGTGCGATGTCGGACCGTTGCTCACACCATGATCAGTCGTCTGCATTTCCCCCCACGGGAGTGAGCGGCCGGCCGGAGACGCGCGCGGCAACTCGCGTTCAGCGTCCAATATCATCTGGTCGTTTTCCGGCAATTCACCAGCTTAAGTCGGTGTAGCTCGCCGAATTATTGGACCTGCTGGGTGAATTTTCGAAGTGTCGTCGGGTAGTTAGCGCGTTTTGGCACGGGGACTGAAAATCCGCGCGTCGGTGGTTCGATTCCGCCCCTGGCCACCACTTCCATCGGGCTGTTTCGCCGAGTCACACCCCGAGGCGATTGATGCACCTCTTGTGCCCTTGAGCTGCGCAGCGCCGCTCGATCCTGATCGTTTGTAATTGAGGCGGCGACCCGGCTGGCCAAAAGGCTTCGACCCAAGCTCTGCAGCTTCGACCTCATGCTGTCAAGGTTACACCGTTTTGCTTTAACACTTCTAACACTTTGGGAACATCCGGCGGACCGGGAGGGATTTCCCGGCTAACGGCCCTGAACATCTGGGTGGCCATGCCGCCCTCACCGGTCAACTCGACCATGTCGCAGCCGTCTGCCAGGCAGTGAAAGCTGTGCACCGTTCCGGCGGGCACATGCACTACTGTACCGGGCGGACACACTACGGTCTTGCCAGAGCACGAAAACTCGACTGCGCCCGCGAGGACGTAGAAGGCCTCGTCCCAGTTGTGACTATGGGGCGGCGGACCCATTCCCACCTCACCCTGCACCCGGGTAATCTCGTAGGAGTGTGTGGCTGTGTTTGAAGCCAGCACAGTCACCCTCAGGCCGAGTACGTTCAATGGGGCGTCGTAGTCTTTTGGAGTTACAACAAACGCTTGGGACTTCATGATGTGTTTACTCCTGAAAATGTTGAACGTGAGCGGTCGCTCACGCGCGCGCGATCAGTGAGCCGAGGGATCCGGTGGAATCGGCTGAGGGACCAAGTTGGAAATAGGCTTGAGCGACTGCAGATAGGCGAACAGCGCCTTTAGATCCCCGTCCGTCAGCGCCGCAACACCGGGCCAAGGCATCGGCGGCAGAATCGCTCGCCCGACACCCAGGTGCTTGCCGGTGCGCATCGTCTGGATGAACTGCCGCTCGGTCCAACCGCCGAGACCGGTCACATCCGGAGTCAAGTTCGCAGCAAAGCTGACGCCCCATGGGCCCACCCATGCCGTCAAGTCGTTGGTGGCCACAGCTCCCCATTGAGTGGGGCCGACTACTCCATGCGGAACCGCTGGCAATGGCGCATGGGCGGGATAGCCCGACAACTGCCGGGACTTATCGAGCTCCGGACCTCTTGGGGTCATGAGCTTTGGCGTGTGGCAGTCGTTGCACCCGCCGAACTTCGCCAAGCGCTCCCCCCGACCCAGTGCTTCGTTTCCGTCTTTGGCTGTTGCAATCGGCCGCACCGCGATTGCGGCTGTCCCGCTGGTCTGCTGAGCCTGCGCGTATACAGCACTGCTGACCGCGACTAATCCGGTCAGACACCACATCACAATGTTCTTCATGAAATTCCCTCCCTAACTCGACTTGTCATCCCGCGTACCACAGTCGCTCTGGCGCCCCAGTGAGGCCAGGCCCGGATGTTCGAAAAGTGCCGGTCCCTCTGGCGGGTCCGGCTAGCTACCGGGTGCCGCGAGCAGGCGCGAAAGGGTAGGGCCTGCATGGGTCGATCGGATTGACAGCCGATGCCAATCGATTGACGATTCGCGCCAAGTGAACATGGTTCTCTCGACCTAGCAGATTTACGGTGACAGCGGGTGAGCGGCCGCGCGGTACCTGGCGAGGACGGTCCTGTCCTCAACCAAAGACCGCACGATCACGTGCGCCGCTCTAGAAGTCGGATGAATTCAGGGGAACGCCGTGGGCCCTTGCCTTGCGGCCCGCATCAGGCGCTAGCGGCTCCGGGAGGATGCCCGGTCCACCCTCGATAGGCTCGGGAGAATGCGCTCACCTCGGAGTAGCCCAGTAAGAACGCGATTTCTCCCTGGCTGAGCTTTCCCTGTGCCAATAACGACTCCGCGGACTCCCGAAGCACCTGTTGCAGCAGCTCCTGAAAGCTCGTGTCAGCTTCTTGGAGGCGCCGCTGTAGTGTTCGTTGCGACATGCCGGCCCGCGCGCTCAGGGATGCGAGCGTAGGCATAGTGCCGTTCATCATCTGACGTAAAATCGTCTTGAGCCCGTGTTCGAGACTTCCGGCCGAACCGAGCTTGTTCAAGTTCTGCTCTATCACTTCCGCCAACAAGACCTTCAGGTCTGGATCGACCGAAGGAATCTTTATCTCCGCAACCTTGCGGTTGAATACGACGCGACTCTGGTCGGCATTGAAAGTGAAGGGCAAATGTTCTCGCAGCTCGCGGGCGGCTTCTGCCCCTGGCGACGGGAAGGCACAGTCGACGGACCGCGGCATGGCGTCTACGCCGGCCAGCTGCTGCGGCGCGCGGGACAGGTAATTCAAGCCAAAAAGTATGATGTTCCGCTTGACTGGGCCCTCGGGAAAATCAGTCGCCATGGATAGGGTGAGCTCGGAAGCACCCAGCGCTACACGAATGCGTGTCGCTTGGGACACCAGCGCGAAGTAGCGCTCGAACTGTTTATAAGCTTCGAGCATGGTGGCGCAGCGCGGTACTATCTGACCGACTACACCGAAGGTTTTCACGCTGGCGAACTGCGCCGCCTTAAACCCGATGATAGGGTCCTGACTCACTCTCAGGATGCGCTCCCACAGTTTTAGATGGCGCTCACCCGCGAAGCGGGCTGTGGGCGACGGGCCCCGCTGCTCATCCTGCAATACATCATCGAAGGCTGAGCGCTCCAGGCCACATTGCATTAGGCAGTCGATGAGCCCACGAACCAGATCGGTCGATACTGTGAAGCCAAGCGGGGTGGTTGGCGGCATCGCGGGATTGTTCACGTCACTGCTGATCGTCGCGGCAACCAGAGTAGTATTTATCAGCGATTATCGTAACTGCAATTCGGTCGTGCCCGTTCATCGGGTGGCGCATGCGACGCACCAGCGACACACATTCAGGCCCAGAAGGCGCAAAGGGAGAAAGCGGCGTGATCAAATCGATCTCAATGAAGCTGACGACGACCGCGTTGAGGTCCAATACTATCTGGTCGTTTCTCCGCCTTTCAGCGGGGTTCAGTGGCCGAATCGCGGCAAAATATTGGACACCGTGGAGACAAGTTTCTAAGTCCCGTCAGTTAGTGTGTTTTGGCACAGGGACTGAAAATCCGCGTGTCGGTGGTTCGATTCCGCCCCTGGCCACCATCAAACAGATTGTCAGATCAAATAGTTGCGTCGGGTCGCATCGGCTCTCGATCCAATATTGACGCGGGTGTCCAATACTTCGGTCCGCTGTTCGCTTTCGAGACGCGGCCAAGCCGGCCGGTCGCGGCGCAGAAGCGAGCACTCGCCGTCACCGGGCACACTTCCGGTTGACGGACGGTCAATTACGTGTGATGAGGTAAAGCATGCCGTACGGCCGCGAGGTTTTGTTGCACGGTGAGAAGCGCAATGCGGTGCTTGATCTGCCGGAAATCCATCGCTACGGCATCGAGAGTTACGGCGACGCCGAATACGTGTCAATCTACGGACTACGACCTGAGCAGTGGTACGCACGCGGGATTCGCTTACTGGGCCGCACAGCCGTTGAGTGCACCCGCGATGCGCTTGGCAGCGCGATCGCCCAAGACGTCGCCGCTATTGCGCCGGACAGCCCGCGCACCATGGTCGTCGATCCGTTTGCTGGATCCGGCAATACGCTTTACTGGCTGCTACGCAAACTGCCCGGCGCGCAAGGATTGGGTTTTGAGCTGGACTCCGGTGTCTGTGACCTGACCCGGAAGAACCTTGAAATCTTGGCTCTGCCAATCGAAGTCCTTAATTTGGACTACATGGCCGGGTTTCCTGAGGTCCGCGCCGCGCGCGACGACCTGATTGTTGTGTTCATCGCGCCGCCTTGGGGCCACGCTCTCGATCCGGTCTGCGGCTTGGATTTGCGTGGTACCGAGCCTCCGGTGACTCAAATTGTGGACTTTCTGCGGAACAACTTCGCCCAATGCCGACTGCTGTGTGCGATCCAGACCTACGAGAGTATGGAACCCGTGTCGTTGACAGAGTTGTGTGCCCGTTTTGAATGGAGCGTCTTGCGGATATACAACCTGAACGCTCCCGGCCAGAACCACGGGGTCGTGTTGGGCACCAGCGGCTGGAGGCCAACGCGCGACTAGAGGACTACGTGAGCTCGTTTGAGCGTTTCCGCGCTCAATGCCGACAGCAGTCCGGTCGCCGCGTTGCACGAGCAGGCAGCGCCCCGAGGAGCGCATCGGCTCGTTGTCGGATGTGGGACCGATTTCCAATATTTCATTTCTAGCGCTACGCCCGTAACACTGCGCGTCACTGTCGCAGGTTGGCCTTGAGGAACTGGAACACATCGCTGTCCCAGAGCTGGACGTTCGTGTACAAAAAATTGTGTCCGTCGCTCGAGGACTTTCCGATGGGCGGGTAAATTTTCAAGGCGCACGGCTTCGACAACCGGACGAATTCACTCGCCAGGGCCCGCCCGGGAGCCACTGAGTAGTCGTTGGCAGAGTGAATCAGCAGTACCGGGGCACCGATCCTGTCAGCTGCTTCGAGCAGACTGGTGCGCACCTCTTCGGACCCCTCCCACGATGCGGCCGCCGCGCCAAAGGTCACGACGGCCCGCACGGTGTGATCACGCGCGGCCTCCAATAGGGTGAGCTGTCCGCCGAAGGAATGCCCAATTATCGCAATCCGATGGACATCCACCTGAGGGTGCCCCTTGAGAAACGCCAGACTCGCCAGGCTATCGTCCATGTGATCCGTGTTCAGAAGGATCAATTGTAGATGCCTCTTGGCAGCACTACCCCTGGTGTTCTCCTCGCTCTCCAGGAGGTCACCGATGAAGTTACCTTGATCGGCGGACGGCCCCTCACCCCGGCGAAACGGAAAGAGGAACACATAGCCATGTTGGGCGAAAACCGGACCGATGGCTTGCGCCGCCTCGACGAGCGTCAAATTCCCGGCAAGCCAATGGTAGTGAGCGCTGTCACTGCGACCGTGGTTATACAGAACCGCGGGGAACTGGCCCCTGTCAGCGGGCACCCACAGGTAGCCCTTGAGGCGAAGTGCGCCGCTATGAATCTCGACAATTTGCGGGGCGGTCGATGACTGCGCGGACGCGGCAAAGGAGATCAGTACCGCTGCCAAACCCGCGAGCAGTCCTACTGGGGCGAAGATCCATTTCCACGAAGCGCGCACTGGTGTCGACCTGGCACGTTCAACGCGAACTATCTGCGGCGATGAACGCCACCGAGCGATGGACTTGCCTCCGCCTGCATACTCGTCGCGTTGTGGCCAGTGCGGCTTGTACGCCCCGCGTCGGCCACGACGGATCGGGCGAGCGTTCAATATTATCTGGTCGTATCTCGGCCTTTCAGCGGGTTAAGTGGCCCTATCGGGGGAAATATTGGAAACTGCTGAGTTAATTAGTGTCATGTAATCAGGTAGTTAGCGTGTTTTGGCACATGGACTGAAAATCCGCGTGTCGGTGGTTCGATTCCGCCCCTTGGCCACCACTTCCTCAATTCGCCGAACGCTGGGCCAAGACGGTGGAAGCCGAAATGATAGAGGGGAGGCACTTCCGCAGCATCGAGGCGCGCTGGCGCACGCTGGGCGGCGCGATCGATCGCTACATAGCCGAGGAACTGCCCAAGAAACGGGATGCCCGCATGCGGCGCATTAGGCTGCTCTGGTGGAAAGAGAAACTTGGGTCGCTGAAGCTAGCGGACATAACACCGGCGATTCTCGTCGAATATCGCGGTGTGCTCACCCGTGGGACTTTCATGCTGCGGCGGGCGCGAAAGCTGCCATGGAGAGGGCCGAGGCCTATCGCCTGCACGTCGAGTGAGCGCTGCGGCAACCGGGTGTGAATGGGAGACGGATTACGTTCTGCTCCGCGGCCCGCAAGCTCAACGAGGGAAACATTGAATCACCGAGGGGCGGGCGTTGGCGGGGGAGTCAATTGCAGAGGATGGCGCCTCGTCTTGGGCTAAATCACCCGAAGGGTCCTGCTTCCAACTGGCGGATACGCGGGTTCGTGCCACCTCGCGCGCAAGGCTGGTCGTTCGCTCGAACTTCGCGGAGGAGCCCGCGAGGTGAGCGTGTTGCGAGTGGCCTTCTCTGGTTACGAGGATAGAGGACACGATTTTCGGGCTCGCGCGCTTCGCCGATCACGAGCCGACGCACTTGGCGCCCGCTGGAGCGCCGGTCCACCAGCCAGGGGAAAGGCTAGCCTGTCGCGTCAGTTTCACTGTGGTGCCTGCCCGCGGCACCAGGGGGAGGGGAAAATCATCGCGCGCGCGGCCCGGTCGGAAAGGCCGGTCTCTGGCGATACCACGCATCCCGCATGAAACCGGCCGTGTCATCCCTGCGGATGACGAGGGAGTGTCGCGGTGCTATTTGAACACCTCGACCCTAGCGTAGGGCTCAGCCGACTGAGGGCGGAAGCGGTTGATGGTGAACTTGGTGGGCTGGCCGGGCCTGACCTCGACGTGCAGATAGTTATAGTCCTCCTTGGGAGGCTCGCCTTTCCAGTACAGGTCCTTAGGGTAGTCCGCCGGAAGGTTCTTGAGTGTTGTTCTCCCCGGCAGAATCGGGTCTTGCTCTGCGCCTCCGCCG
The DNA here is from genome assembly GCA_035490955.1 of Terriglobia bacterium. GTDB lineage: Bacteria > Acidobacteriota > Terriglobia > UBA7540 > UBA7540 > DATJKY01. Next base: position 6,819 of record DATJKY010000118.1, read on the forward strand.
CCCAAGACAAAGTACTTCACGCCATCCACTTGGAAGAGCTCGGTGGTGTGCACGTGGCCGTTGAATACCACGATGTCCAGGTCTTTTGCGTAGGATGCCAGCGTCTGGTGTGGATTTTGTACTTCGGGAATCGGGCCCATACCGGCGCGGCAATACACGGGGGCATGGAAACTAATGAAGACTTTCTTGATCCCGCTAGACTTGGCTTCATCCAGCCACTTTTTTAGCTGCACCATCTGTGCTTCGTATACAGGCTGCGTGGCTTCCCATCCGGAGGGATGGCGGTAGTCGTAGGGGCCGGTCCACAGGAAAATGAAACGCGCGCCCCGAAAGTCAAACTTGTAAATCAGTTGCTTTTCGGAGACACCCAGCTTTCTCAGATACGGGAATGATGCCAACAGCCCTTGGACATCGGAGTCTGCCCACACTTCGTGATTGCCTACGGCGGGAAAGACACGGCCATCCATCCTGGCGTTCTTCATCTCTTCATCTGGCGGCGGCAACTGCTGCAACACTTCCTTGTCGACCAGTGTCCAATATGGATTGGCGGACGGCTTATCGCCCTGTCTGCCCCACCACACCAGGTCGCCGGTACTCAGGAGAAACTTGGCGTTTCCGGTCTTGATGTCTCTAACGACTTCGCGCGCAACCCACTCGCCACCCTCCAGGCGGAACATCGTGCGGCGCACACCCGGTAACAGCTTTACATCCTCGACCGAGGCCGAAGTGACCCAACCCTTGTCCAGAGTCAGCGTGGTCACCTCGTTGTGGGTTATAACCAACTGCACCAGCTCATGGGTGGACGGGTCGTAGATCAGCTTCACGTCCTTCTGCACTGCACCTGCCGCGACCTTCTCCGGAAGCACGAGCTCGAACATGTCCACCATCAGGTTGCGGGCATCCGCTTCCTGAGCTGCC
>DATJKY010000119.1:0-4352 GCA_035490955.1 Terriglobia bacterium
TGGAGTGCGGTGGCTTGCTACCGCTTTACCCCAGGCCAGCTTGCTGGCCGGGCAGGGTACACTGTGCCTCGCCTCGATGAGGCCGCGAGCAAGTTCGGTATCAAAGCGGCAGCCGCCGCGGCGGGCCGCACTCTAGACCCCGCCGGCGCGTAAGTCCTGTGTTTTAATCAGACGCTCGGCTTACTCTCATGACAGCGAAGACCGCTTTTCTTCGCGCCTCGCGAAAATCTGCGCTACAGTCCACTGGTAGTGCGCAACCTCTCCGCATAAACTGAACTTTTGACGGTCGTGCGTCTCGAAACGAGAATTTTGTTCTCGCTTGGTTCCATCATCATAGGGCCGACCCTTGGGTCGCCCTTGGCCGGGGCTTGCTCCGGCCCTACATGGGATATATAAGGGGGGAGACCTTGGTGAGTTAGCACGAGATCGCTAGCAAGATGCGCTCGGTCGCGGGACCGGATGTTGGAACCCTTGCCCTTCTTATACGTATTAGAAAACGGGAGGTGAGCGTGGAGCTAAGGATTGAGACCCTATCTAAGACGTACCCCAACGGCGTCAAAGCTCTTGACAACGTCTCATTAACCATTCCGCATGGGATGTACGGGCTGCTTGGGCCGAACGGCGCCGGCAAGACCACCCTGATGCGCACCGTGGCCACACTGCAGGAACCAGACGGGGGCAGCATTCACCTTGGCAAGGTCGACGTTTTGCGCCAGAAAGACGAGGTGCGCCGGCAGCTCGGGTATTTGCCGCAGGATTTCGGCGTGTATCCGAGAATTTCAGCCCAGGACATGTTGAGCCATCTTGCTCTGCTCAAGGGTATAGCCCATACTCGCGAGCGAAAAGAGCTAGTGGAGGCGATGCTGCGGCGCTGCAACCTTTACGACGTGCGCAAGAAATCGCTCACCAGCTTCTCCGGCGGCATGCGGCAACGCTTCGGCATCGCCCAAGCTCTGATCGGCAACCCGCAGCTACTCATTGTAGACGAGCCCACCGCCGGCCTCGATCCCGGCGAGCGCAACCGTTTCTACAACCTGCTGGCTGAGGTCGGCGAGCAGGTGATCGTGATTCTTTCAACCCACATCGTGGAGGACGTGATGGACCTGTGTACAGTGATGGCCATCCTTCACGAGGGTCGCGTGCTGTTTGAGGGCCGTCCGGACGACGCCATCGCCGAGCTCAAGGGCCGCGTCTGGCAGCGGTCTATTCCCAAGTCCGAACTGCCCGTCTACGAGCAGCGCTACCGCGTCATCTCCAGTCGCCTCGTGGGCGGGCGGCCCTTCCTGCATGTCTTGGGCTCCGGGGAGCCCGAGGATGGTTTCCAACCGAGCGCGCCCGACCTTGAGGACGTCTTCTTCACCAAAATCCGCGAGTGGAACTGAACCCCATGCTCAGACATATCATCGGTTTTGAAATCCGCTACTGGCTGCGCTCCTGGATGCTCTGGATCTTTCTGCTGATTGTCGCGGCGATGATCTTCGGCGCCGCCAGCACGGACCAGATCACCGTGGGCAACTCGCTCTCCAACACATACCGCAACGCGCCGTACGTCATCGAAAACTTTTACGCCATGATCGGACTGCTCACGCTGCTGATGGCCACAGCTTTCGTGAACTCGGCGGCGGCGCGCGACTTCAGCTTGAACACCTACCAGATGATCTTCTCCACGCCTCTGCGTCGTCGAGACTTCCTTGCAGGCCGGTTTCTGGGGGCGACGATCGTTTCCATCATTCCGATGCTCGGTGTGTCCGTCGGCATCCTGCTCGCCAAGTACATGCCCTGGGTGGAGCCGGAGCGCTGGGGGCCGGTTTATTGGGGCGCGCACCTTAAGGGCATCTTCGTCTTCGCCGTGCCAAATGCCCTTTTCATCGCGGCGGTGCTGTTTGCCATCGCTGTGCTGGCGAGGAACGAAATTGTCTCCTTCGCAGGTGCGCTCGTGTTGCTCACAGGTTATCTTGTCACGGACGCGCTGGTGCAGAATATCGAGCATGAGCGCATCGCGGCTTGGCTTGATCCCTTCGCCATCCGCACCTTTACCCTGGTCACCAAGTATTGGACAGTTGCGGAAAAGAACACGCTCTCCGCCGGCCTCAGCGGCCTGCTGCTGTGGAATCGCCTGTTGTGGCTTGGAGTCGGCGCGGCCTTCTTCCTTTTTGCCTGCTATCGCTTCAGCTTTGCCGAGAAACGCAAGAAGGCTCGCAAGCCCGAAACCGCGACCCAGGTTGGACCGAGCGCAACGGTTTCACTCCCGACGGTCTCCTTCCGGGAAGCCCCATGGGCGAAGTTCCTCGAGTCCGTCAGGATTCACTTCCTCGGCATCGTGAAGAGCACGGCCTTTATTGTGATTCTGCTGGCGGCCCTGCTCAACACGGTTCCCAGCATCGCACTCAACGCCCGGGAATGGTACGGAAACAGCACCCTGCCGGTCACCTACGAGATTCTCGAAATCATCGCCGGCACCCTCTACATGTTCATTGTGGTGATGATCACCTACTACGCCGGCGTGCTGGTGTGGAAAGACCGCGACACGCGTATGGACGAGATCACTGATTCTTTGCCGGCGCCGGAGTGGATCTCCTACGCCTCGCGATTCGTCGCGCTCGGCGGCATGGTGATGCTGGTGCAATTGCTGGCTCTCGCGAGCGGGGTGATCGTGCAGGCCTACTTCGGTTACCATCGCTACCAGTTCGATCTCTACATCAGGCAGCTCATCCTGCGTGACGGCTCGCTCTTTTTCTTTCTCGGCGCTCTGGCCTTTTTCATCCACGCCCTCTCGCCCAACAAATATGTCGGCTACTTCATCTACGTCGCTTTCTTGATCGCCAATGTGTTCATCTGGCGGCCACTCAACGTTGCCACTTACCTGGTTCGATTCGGCTTGACGCCCAACGTCACTTATTCGGACTTCTTCGGCGACGCTCCTTTCCGCACGGCCTGGAACTGGTTCACCGGCTATTGGCTGCTCTTCTGCGGGTTGCTCGCCGTCGGCACCGTCATGTTTTGGCCTCGGGGACGCCTCAACGGCTGGCGCGAACGTGCCGCGAACGCAAGCCTGCGCTTCCATGGGACCTGGCGGATCGCGGCGGCCGCCTGCCTGTTGACATTTGCCGGCACTGGCGTGTGGATCTTCTACAACACCAAAGTGCTGAACCTGCTGCGGGGACCGAAGGATCGGCAACGCATCCAGGCGGACTACGAGAGAACCTACAAGCGCTACGACAAAATGCCGCAACCACGCCTCCGCAGCGTGAAATATTCGATCGATATCTTTCCCGAGAAGCGCACTATGACGATGCACGGTGAGGCGGTGATCTACAACCCATACTCGCAGCCGCTGGAAGAGATCCACTTCACCCTGGACCGCCTCTACGACGCCAGCATGGAGATTGCCGGCGCCTCGCTCGCCAAAGACGATCAACGTCTTTCCTATCGCATCTATCGCTTCACGCCGCCTCTCCAGCCGGGAGAGAGCCGCATCACTACTTTCACCGTGCAGAGCAAGAACCGCGGCTTTGAAAACTCCGTGAGTACCGTTGAGTTGGTCCAAAACGGGACGTTCTTCAACAACACCGTGGGGCCGGTGATCGGCTACAACCCCGAGAGGGAACTGACCGATCCGAACGACCGCCGTAAGTATGGGCTGGGAGAACAACAATTGATGCCGGAGCTCGAAAAGAACTGTACCGAAGACTGCCGGGAGAACTACATCGGAGGCCACGCCGACTGGATCGACATGGACACGGTGATCAGCACTTCGCCGGACCAGATCGCGATTGCGCCCGGCTCACTCTTGCGCGAATGGCAGTCGAACGGCCGCCGCTATTTTGAGTACAAGCTCGACCATCCCTCGCTTGGATTCTGCTCCTTCATGTCGGCCCGCTACGAAGTGGCGCGCGAGGATTGGAACGGCATCAAGCTGGAAGTCTACTACGATCGGGACCACCCCTGGAACGTACCACGCATGATGAACTCCCTCAAGAAATCGCTGGACTACTACACGCGCAACTTCGGGCCCTACTACCAGAAAGAAGCGAGAATCATCGAGTTTCCGCGGGTTGCCAACTTCGCTCAGGCGTTCGCCGGCACCATGCCCTATTCCGAATCCATCGGATTCATCGCTAACCTCAACCATCCGGACGACATCGACATGGTCTACTACGTGGTGGCGCATGAGATGGGGCACCAGTGGTGGGCACATCAGGTGATCGGCGCCAACATGCAGGGTGCCACCTTCCTTTCGGAGTCGCTCGCCCAGTACTCAGCGCTGATGGTGATGGAAAAGGAATATGGCCGCGACATCATGCGCAAGTTCCTGCGCTACGAGATGGACAACTATCTGAAGTCACGCGGTC
>DATJKY010000120.1:0-6498 GCA_035490955.1 Terriglobia bacterium
GGATCTCGTCCAGCGAGTTACGGCGAGGTGGAGGAATCCCTTCATCACTTACAATCGGGAAGTCGCGACGGAGTCGCCTGAGCGCTTAAAGACGCTTGCGCTGTTTGAGAATTACCGGTTCGGCCTAGCCTCCCGGAGAGAAAATACCGTCAGAATCGAACTGGACGGTCAGGCGCTTGAGTTCAAGGAGCCAGTCATTACCATAGGCCGAATGGATGGTAACCATCTCGTGCTATCAGACATGCTTGTGAGCCGCCGGCACTGTGCCATCGTGAACTACCTGGATGACGTGTGGATTCATGATCTGGGCAGCACCGGTGGGGTATGGGTGGACGGTGAGAAAATAAATCGGAAAGCCTATCTCGGGGGCGTCCACTCCATTACCCTTGGTCAAACCAATTTGACCCTATGTTCTAAGCCCGGGCTTCTGGTCTGACGGGTAGATGAAGGCGCGCGCTCTTTTGTCGCTAGGGTCGGGAGCATCCCTGCAGGGGACCGGTCACCTCAAACACAAACCTTGCGTTGTCGGGGACTTCGTAAAGGTACGAGCGAAAGAGTCTGTCGCCGCAATCCTGATCACACGAGAGCGGTGGCGAGTGGTCAGTGGCAAGTGGCTAGCGACGGCCCCCTCACCCGTCCGTCAGCCGACGGACACCCTCTCCCACGGGCCCACGGGGAGACGGAAACACTCTTTTCATCCTTTAAAGAGAAGTGACGAGTGGTCAGTGGCAAGTGGCGGGCGGCGGCCCCTCACCCGTCCGCCAGCTGGCGGGACACCCTCTCCCACGGGAGAGGGAAAACACTCTTTTCCGCCCCCAAAGAGAAAGTGGCAAGTGGCGGCCCCCTCACCCATCCCGCTTCGCGGGACACCCTCTCCCGCAGGGAGAGGGAAAACACTCTCTTCCTTCTTACGCTCCGGTGATCACTGGCCTCAGCTTGGCGGCTTCCCGCTCTAGGGCCTCCCGCAAGAGCTATTTTCAGAAGCGCCTTAACATTTGGGAGGCCCCTCACCCACCCGCCGCGGCGGGTCCCCCCTCTCCCTAAAAGCCCCTAAAAGGGAGAGGCTGAACGAGGCTCCGAATGACGGCGAGGAAAATCCCGTCCATGATGCTATGCTGTTGACGGTATGGAGCAAGGGTCGAAGCCTGGAGGCCGGCGAGCCATGAGTTACGAACAACTACTTGATCGCATTGCGGTTGATCCCGGCGTCTGCGGGGGGAAGCCTTGTGTGCGGGGCACGCGTATCTATATTGCCATCATCTTGGACAGCCTTGCCGAGGGATTAAGCCCCGAGGAAATCATGAAGGAGTACCCGCCGCTGACTCTCGACGACATCCACGCTGCGCTGGCTTATGCGGCTGAGCTTTCCCGCGAGAACATCTGGAAAGTCCGGGCGGGTTGATGCGGATCAAGTTGGATGAAAACTTGCCGCGCCGTCTGAAAGGAACTCTTGCCAGCCTACAGCACGACGTGGTCAGGGTGGAAGATGAGCACCTGCTAGCTCAACCAGATACGGTGGTGGCGGCGGCTGCCAGAAAAGAGAATCGAGTTCTGTTTACGCTTGACGTGGAATTTGGGGATCTGCGGAAGCACCCGCCCGGGAGTCATCCAGGCGTGATTCTGTTTCGGCCCAGGGGGCTAGGCGCGTTAAGCGTGTCGCGCTTTGTTGAGGAATTTGTGCGGGAGACGGACTTTTGCAAGCTCTCGCAGGATGCGTCGTCGTGGTTGATCGGACGCGCGTCAGAGTGCGGCGTCCTCAAGGGGGAGGCGCCGGGTAGCGAATGGAAGCCTTATATAATAAGGTAACAACTCCACGACAAGAGGTTCGGGAAGGCGATCCTTCAACCCTGACGAATTGCCATCGCACTCGAGCAGGTGGTCGCAGGCAAGGCCGGGAGAGCACAATTCGAATCTCTTACCGGCGGCGGCCCCCGGCCCCTCACCCGTCCGCCAGCGGACGGATACCCTCTCCCACGGGAGAGGGAAAACACTCGTTTCCCCCTCAAAGAGAAGTGGCGAGTTGTCAGTGTCAAGTGGCGAGACCCGAGACAAGAACACTGGCGAAGCGGTTCGAACTCGTCGCGGGCGGTCAGTTCAAACAGGCTAGGCTGCTTGTTCCGATGTGACATGGCCGTTCCTACTCCTCGAAGCCGCTGGCGCGCTTACGCACTTCGGGAGACGGGGTGTGAAAAACGCCCCAGCGGCTCTACTGCGCCCCTCACCCGGCCTCGCACCTCGGCCACCCTCTCCCCCAGGAGAGGGCAAGCTCAAAAGATTTGGGCCACGCTCTCCCTAGTGAGACTGGAGAGGTTGGGGAATGGGATGGAGTTTGCGCGGCCCTCACCCGGCCTCCTACCTCGGCCACCCTCTCCCCCAGAGCAGCCTGCTCGCGGTAACCAAAAGCAGATTCCTCGCTGCGCTCGGAATGACAGCGTCAAAATCCTCGCGCGATACGAAGAACCTCGAGGTTAGTAGTACAGAGAGAGGGCAAAGCTCAAAAGATTCGGGCCACGCTTCCGCAGGCAGGGGCGAGGCTGGCAGGGCCGCATGAATGCTGTGCTGAACACCTTCGTCGAGCGCCAACAATAGCAACCAGGGCCGGAGCCATTCCGGCCCTAACGACCTTCGGGGAGAGCTCGCCAACGGGTGACACGGAGCGTCTGGAGGGCAGCCGCGTGCCTTTTGGCGTGCTGTGGCTTGGCGCCGTGGTTTACAATCCTCGGATGTGGGGAGGAGGGGCGCGCTGTATAGAGCTACATCCCCAGCAACACTTTGGAGGCCCTGAATTTCGCGCAAGCCGCGCGCGCAAACAATCAATGACCTGCTGAAGGGTCTGCGCGGCTTTTCGCTAGCCGGGATTGGACGTTCCGGGGGAGGCCATGGACACAGAATTAGCTCTGTTGATCGAAAAGGCAGCGGCAGCGCTGAAGGCCGTCGGGGCACGGGAGGTTTACGTCTTCGGCTCGGCCAGTAAAGGCAAGCTGCGTCCCGAGTCGGACGTGGATATGGCAGTTTCAGGATTGCCGCCTGAAGCCTTCTTCCGCGCCATGGGGAAGGCGAGTCGCGCCCTGGGCCGTCCGGTCGATTTGATCGATCTCGACGTGGAAAGCCCATTTACCCGTTACCTCAAAGAGGAAGGGGAGCTGCAGCGTGTGGGATAGGCTGGGAAGGCAAGTGGCGGTGGAACGGCAGCAACTTCATCGCTTGCTGAAGGTGTATCGGGCGGTTCTCGAAAAGTGCGCATCAACCCCGCCAAATGATGTCGAGCTTTCCGCTCTGGCGGCGATGCTCCATTCCTTCTATAACGGGATTGAGAACATCTTCAAGCGCATCGCGGAACTTGACGGCCAATCGCCTCGCGGCCAAGCCTGGCACCGCGAGCTGTTGGATTTGATGGCTGAGCCAGGAAAAGCCCGACCTGCCGTCATCTCTGAGAGCCTCGTTGAACGGTTGGATTCCTACCTGGACTTTCGCCACTTCTTCCGCCACAGCTATGTCTTCGACTTACGATGGGACGGGATGGAGGCTCTGGTGTTGGGGTGCGAAGAGACGCTGAAGCTGCTGGAAGACGAGCTGGACCGCTTTTTCGAAGCCGGGAGCGCAAGCGGCGAATAGCCCATGCCACTCCACGACATCATCGACAACCGCAGCGAGAAGCTGGTTGACCACATCAACCGCATTCCGCCTAGAAAGGAAGGTCCATCAGCTTGTCCGAAACCGCATAAAGCCGACGGCACCTATTCAGTTTGCTTTCGAGAACGTGCGACGTGTGACAATCGCCAAGATTTGCGTTGCACGCGGCGAGGCACCGGTATCCATGATTGGTGGGTCATTTACTTGCGCCATGGCTCTGCGGACGTTCAGGCCCAACCAGACGACTTGACCAGGTTGCTCGCCGAATTCGCGTCTTGATCTACACCGTCAAGAAGCGTCGACTGCCTTTTCTATCAGACCGCTAGCGCCAAGTGCGTGGCCCGTCTTACAGATACTTCCCCCAGAAAAACTTCACTTCCTTTCATCCCGTACCCCGGCCACGTAGCCTATGCACCCAGCAACGAGGATGATGATTATGACCCAGGTCAACGCTTGCCGCCAGAACCGTTATCAATGCCTGTGCGCACCTTATGCACATCCTTTTCATCGGCAATTCTTGCGAGAGCAACTAGCCCAATTTGTAACTCCCCGCAGTCAGTGCATTTGCAGCACACGATATCCCTGCTCAGTGATTGCGCTCCCAGTTGTCTTCTGCTTTGGCCTCGTACACTCGTTTGTTATCGTATGTTCGACTGAGCGTCGGGGCCGTCGCAGGCGGGGGGCTTGACGTAAGTCAGTTCATTGGAAATTGAGACGTTCCGTTTAAAAAGGCTTGATCATCACCAGAATCACGACGATGAGGAAGGGGCGGATCGAAACCTTGGGACTCGGGCTTTTGGTGACGAAGAACCGCAGAGTTTGAAAGGTGAACTCTGCGCTACATGGCTTGGCCGGGGCAAGCCCCGGCCCTACAGTACGGCGGCGAGGGGTAATCCGCTGGCCTCCCAGGCGTTGATCCCACCCGCAAGGTCAGTCACGTTGTTGATGCCATGCAGCCTGAGGAGGCTCGCGCCGATAGAAGACCGGTATCCGCTGGCGCACTGTATAACCAACCTTTTTCCTTGAGGCACTTCCAGCAGCCGTTCGCAGAGGTGGTTGAGAGGAAGGTGCAAGCTGTTCTCGATGCGCGTGGTTTTTCTCTCTCCTGGCGAGCGCACGTCAAGTATAACCGGCGGGTCAGGCGACTGGAGTTCCTGGGCAAGGGTCGCTGGGTCCAGTCGCTCGCTGCGGCGGACAAGGTCGGGTCGTGACGCGAGGGCTTGCATGCCGCCTTCAAGGTACCCCGCCACGTGATCGAAGCCGATGCGTCCCAACCGTGTCTCAGCTTCATGTTCGCGGCCTGGCTCGGCGATGATCACGATGGGCTTTTCTCGGCTAAGCAGCGTGCCCGCCCAGGTGGCGTAAGTCCCTCCTAAACCGATGTTGGTGCTGCCCACCAAGTGGGCGGCGGCAAAGGCAGCCGGATCGCGTACGTCGAGGATCTGAGCGCCGGCGCCCTCGAGACGGAGCACATCGTCCAACTTCAACGGCTTAAGTGTGCGCTCCAAGGTCTTTTCCAACGTGGGTCTCTCCTTGGTGTTCAAGACGGCATCGTAGGTGAAGTAAGGCGGCGCGTCCGGCTGGTCCGCGAGGACGACGCCGATAAAAGTTTCCTTGCTCATAGGCTGAAGCGCATAGTTAAGACGCCTTTGGACGCCGATGGTCGACGAGTTTTCCGACCCCAGGCTCTTGCCGCACAGAGACCCGGCCCCGTGCGCCGGGTAGACGCGGGTCTGGTCGGGAAGGGATAGCAGCTTCTGATGCAGGGAATCATAGAGCATGCTCCCCAGTTCCTGGGAAGACCAGCCGAGCGACGCCCGCAGGTCCGGCCGGCCAACGTCGCCCACAAAGAGCGTGTCGCCCGTAAGCACTGCTTCCGGTTGTTCGCTCCTCTTCAGGTCGTACACCAGGATCGAAATAGACTCCGGCGTGTGACCTGGGGTTTCGAGAACCTTCAAGCGCACGTCACCCATGTCCAGCGCGTCTCCGTCCTTCATAGGTGTAAAGGCGTACTCAGCCTGCGCCCGCGCTCCGAGGTAAATCGCCGCTCCCGTCCGGTCCCGCAACTCCAGATGTCCGGCTAAAAAATCCGCGTGAAAATGAGTTAGGAAGACGTACCGGATCTCGAGCCCGCGTTGCTCCGCGTCTTGAACATATTGATCGATATCCCGCTGGGGATCGACTACGGCCGCTCGCGTCGATGGTTCATCGCCTATAAGGTAAGAAGCGTGCGCCAGACAGCCGAGATAATACTGCTGGAAGATCATGGCTAGCCTCCTGATTTCCACAAATGTAACCACAAGGCGGCCGAGCCGCGCCCAAAAGGGGCTGTCATCGCGAGTGTTACATGGGCCTTCGCCGCGCCCATTGTGATGAAAGCCCGCCTACCTGTCGTTCCGAGCGCAGCGAGGAATCTGCCTCTTCTTAACCAATTTAACCCCAAAAGCAGATTCCTCGCTGCGCTCGGAATGACGGGGTGAAAATCTACGAGCCTCGAGGTGAAGATGGCGGCAGGCACTCTAGGGCCCCGCCAGGCACAACGGCGCCCGACTACTCTACCTGAAAGCCGATTCGCAATAGATTTCGCAGGCACGACAAGATAGGAAACGCAACCTCGGCCCCCGAGTCTACAGTATAGCACGAGCGGCAAGGCACCACTTGCTTCTCCATATCAGTCTGGCTACGTTTGGAGCGTGGTTGAAAAGGGCAGGTGAGACATAACATGACGAAGGTTGCGCTGTCATTAGTGAAAGACGATCTTTCAAAATACCTGCGACGGGCAGAGAAAGAGGACATCGTGATCACTCGTCACGGGCCTGCAGGAATACTGATTGGGTTTGAGTCGGAAGACGATTGGTTTGACTA
>DATJKY010000121.1:0-11486 GCA_035490955.1 Terriglobia bacterium
AACCCCACTTTCACGGCTGCGGCCGTGTTGACGCTAGCGCTGGGTATCGGTGCCAACAGGGTGATCTTTAGCGTTGTCAACGCGCGTGATGGCGAGATTCCTTTATGGCTTCAGCGCGCACGACCCGCTCAGGTTTGGGCGTCACTATGGGTGGCGCTCGTCTCCTGTTACATTCCCGCCCGCCGGGCGACGAAGGTCGATCCCATGGTTGCCTTGAGATGGGAATGACCGGTCTTGCCCGCGCTGGCCGTATGTCTTGCTACGGCCGGTGTTTATGGCGTGATGGCGCATGCCGTGGGACAAAGGTCGAACGAGATCGGCCTGCGAATCGCCTTGGGCGCGAGCACAGGTTCCGTGCTTCGACTCGTCCTCGGTCAGGGACTGGCCCTCGCCGGTCTCGGTCTGGCTCTGGGTGTAGCCGCGGCGGTTGTCGGCACACGATTGCTTACGAACATGCTATTCCGGGTGCAGCCGAACGATCCTGCGGTCTATCTGGCTGTCGCGGTTCTGATAGGTCTGGTTGCACTGGTTGCCAGCTACGTTCCGGCGAGGCGCGCATCCAGAATTGATCCGCTGACTGCAATACGACAGGAATAGGGGTGGAGATGATAATTTCATTCAGCAAACGGGCCTTAGGCATGCAACTTGCGCTCGCGTCACTATTGTCCGCTCAGGCGCCCGATCGATTGACTCCTCACCGGGTCAAGCTGGAGACGGTCGTTTACTTGGGCAAACCAGCCGTAAAGGTTGTCGAAGATGGCCAGGTCCCGGACGGAGAGGCATACGCGATCGTGAGAGGCGCGGTTTTTCACAACGGAGAGATCGAGGTAGAACTGGCGGGACGCCCCGCCGGGGGCGCAGCAGCAGCCGCCGGCGCACGCGGTTTCATTGGAATCGCCTTCCGGGTGCAGGATGGCGAATACGAGTACATCTACCTACGCCCTACAAACGGCCGCGCCGACGACCAGATTCGCCGCAATCACTCCACGCAGTACGGCTCATTTCCGAAGTTCACCTTCGCGGAAATGCGGCGCCTCTCGCCCGAAAAGTACGAGAGTTACGTCGATCTCGAACCTGGCGTCTGGACCCGCTATCGCATCACGGTCGAAGGCACGAAGGCCCGCCTGTATGTGCACGGCGCGCCTCAGCCCTGTCTGATCGTGAACGACCTGAAGCTCGGAGATTCCTCCGGCGGTGTGGCCCTGTGGATCGGTCCGGGCACCGAGGGCTATTTCAAGGGTCTCAAGATCCAAGCTGCCAAATAGCTCCGGACGATGCTTGAAGCTATTAGGGAAAAGGGCTTGCTTCAGGTGCCGACCCTGCCCCTTGATGCTTACAGCTTTGACTCACCGCTGGTCGGAATAACGAAACCCGGGCGCGCCTCCCAAATCGATCCGCTGACTGCCATACGGCAGGAATGACGCAACTTGCAGACAGCGGGTATCCGGGTAGCCCGCTTCGACCCGATGAAAGGATCGGTAAGGCCTTGATGCGCTGGTTTTACAAGCTGCCGCTTCGGCTCCGGTCACTCCTTCGCAAGAGCCGTGTCGAGCAGGAGCTCTCCGAGGAACTCCGTTTCCACCTGGAAAAGCTGATCGAGGAGAAGGTCGCAAGAGGGATGAAGCCGGAGCAAGCCCGTTATGCGGCCTTGCGCGAACTGGGTGGCGTCGAACAAATCAAAGAGGAGTGCCGCGACATGCGCCGCCTAAACTACATTGAGAATTTCATTCAAGACTTGCATTACGGCTTGCGGATGCTGGCGAAGAATCCCGGTTTCACTGCCGTGGCGATCTTGACACTCGCTCTCGGCATTGGCGCGAACACGGCAATCTTCAGCCTGATCGACGCGATTCTGGTCAGAGCTCTTCCGGTCAGCCACGCGGAGAGTCTTGTTGTACTTGCTTCCTTTTCTCGGAACGGGAGGGTCGGCGACTTTGGCTACTCGGACTATCGGATGATAAGCGACGGAAATCGTACGTTCGCCGGTGTCCTTGCGGCCTCGAGCCCGAGGCGCATCGATGTCGGGATGGGTGCTGAGACGGAGGTCGCACTGGGTAAGATCGTCTCCACCAACTACTTTTCGGTCCTCGGCGTCCAATCCCTCTTCGGCCGTGCGTTCAACGGCGAGGATGAGAACGTGCAGGTTGTCGTCATCAGTAATCACTTCTGGCAGCGCAGCTTCGCCGGCTCTCCCTCTGTGATCGGGAAACCTATAGATCTGGATGGCCTGCCGTTCACAATCGTCGGCGTCGCGCCGCCAGACTTTCTGGGCGAGACGGTCGGCGAGGCACCGGACGTCTGGGCCACAATGAGCCTGATGCCGGCGGCCCAGAGGATCGCGCCTGGCTTCACATGGCTTTATCTGATGGGACGTTTGAAGCCCGCAATTCAGGCGGGGCAGGCAAGCGCGGATATGATGGCGTTATTGCCACAGCTCGCGGACAGCGCGTCGCAGGGCGGTTTCATTGATCGCATCGCAGTTGAAAGGGGTGACCGAGGTAGTTCCGGGCTGCGTGACACCTTCTCCGCTCCCTTGGGAATCCTAATGGCCGTGGTGGCGGTGGTTCTGCTGATTGCCTGCGCAAATTTGGCGAGTCTCCAGTTGGCGCGGGCGGCAACAAGACAAAGAGAGATCGCTACTCGCCTCGCGCTTGGGGCCAGCCGCGGCCGAGTAGTCCGGCAGTTGGTGACGGAAAGCATGCTGCTGGCACTTTTAGGAGGCGTGCTCGGACTTCCGTTTGCCCTCTGGAGCGAGCGGGTTCTGACGAGCCTGGTTGCCGGCGTGGGCCGTGCCGTCACCGTTGACCTGCGCCCTGACATTCGCGTCTTGGCTTTCACCGCTGTGATTTCGGTTGCGACAGGCGTGCTATTTGGTCTCGCACCCGGTCTTAAGGCTGCGCGCCAGGGCGTCGGCACGGGGCCAATACTTAACTCGCCTCTTTTCGCTGGCCGCGGTCGGCGCTGGGGATTCAACGACGGGCTGATCACGCTCCAAGTCGCACTTTCGCTTTTGTTATTGGTGGTCGGCGGGCTGTTTATTCGGACGATTCAGAATCTGAAGGGCCAAGACTTAGGATTTCGAGCCGCCGGTGTTCTTTCTGTGCAGCTCGTCCCACAGCGCGAGTACCGGCCGAATTGGGCGAACGTAATCGGGCCATTGCTGCAGCGCACGGAGGCCATCCCAGGAGTGCATGTCGCAAGCGTTTCTTTCCATGAAATATTGGCAAATGACAGCAGTGGGGTCAGCGGCCTCAAGTTCGAAGGGTACCCACGAACAAGAGAGGACCAACGCGCGCAGGCGAATTGGGTGGGGCCTAATTATCTTGAGACGTCAGGCATCCCGGTGCTTGAGGGGCGCGAGTTTTCTCAAGAGGACAATTCCAACTCTCGGAAAGTCGCGATTCTCAACCAGACCATGGCTCGGCAGTACTTCGGCAACCGGTCTGCCTTGGGTAAGCGGTTCGAGTTCAATAACGAACAATACGAGATCATCGGTGTCGCGAGGGATGCGAAGTACAAAGGTCTTCGGCAATCGAATGTCCCGCTCCTGTACTTCGCGGCATTGCAAAACAATTCGGAGATTCATTCGCTGGAGGTACGTACCAACGGCCCTCCCCTTGCTATTGCTGGCGCCGTGCGCGCTGCGGTTCGGGAAGCGGATCCACACATGAGAGTCGGTGAAATCACGACTCTGGAGAATCGCGTTAACCAAAACATGGCGCCGGAGTTTCTGGTGGCGGATATTGCGGGTTTCTTCAGCGGTTTGACCCTATTGCTGGTCTTTATCGGGATCTATGGAACACTCGCTTATACGGTTGCACGCCGGACGAATGAGATTGGCCTCCGCATGGCACTGGGCGCGGGGCGAAGCAATGTGCTGAAGCTCGTCGTGGCTGAGGGATTCAAGCTCGCGTTGATTGGTGTCGCTATTGGGACCGCCGGGGCACTGGCACTGACACGCTTGTTGTCGAGCTTGCTTTACGGTGTTAAGCACAGCGACCCCCTAACGTTTGTCGCTGTGGCATTTATTCTCGCCAGCGTGGCTCTCGCAGCGTGCTACATCCCGGCCCGCCAGGCGACGAAGGTCGATCCTATCGTGGCCCTGAGGTACGAGTAGGTTGGGCCCACCCGAGAAGGCTTCAAGGTGGTCTTTATGCGCTCGTTCTACAAGCTACGCCTTCGATTCCGATCACTTCTCCGTAAGAACGATGTCGAGCAGGAACTGAGCGACGAACTCCGCTTCCACCTGCAAGGGCTGATTGAGGAGAAGGTCGCAAAAGGGATGCCCGCAGAGGAAGCCCGTTATGCAGCCCTGCGCGAGCTGGGCGGTATGGAACAGATCAAAGAGGAGTGCCGGGATATGCGCCGAGTGAACTACTTCGAGAGCTTTTTCCAAGATGTTCGCTATGGACTGCGGATGTTCGCCAAGAACCCCGGCTTTACTGCTGTCGCTGTTCTGACGCTAGCGATCGGCATTGGTGCCAATACCGCGATCTTCAGCGTTGTGAACTCCGTCCTTCTACGCCCGTTGCCTTTTCCCCAACCGGACCGAATCGTCCAGTGCCTGAAGCAGTATAAGGATGGTACCGGGAGCTCAGTCTCGGTGCCGCTTTTCAACTATTGGCGCGATCACAATCAGGTGTTTGACAGCTTGGCTGCTTTCGACATTCTGCCGATCGGCTTCAACTTGGCAAAATCTGGGGAAGCTGAGCGTGTTCCGGGCGTCCGCGTGACGGCTGGGTTCTTTCAGGTGCTCGGCATCAGACCCGCCCTCGGACGCGAGTTCCTACCAGAAGAAGACTCTGTTGGCGGTCCACACGCAATCATCCTCGGCAATGGTCTTTGGCAAAGTCGCTTCGCCGGAGATAGGACCTTGGTTGGGAGCACCATCACGGTTAACGGTCAGCAATACGTGGTGGTGGGCATCATGCCCGCAGGATTTGATTTCCCCGCCGGCTCGGATTTTTCCTCGGGAACCCAGCTTTGGATTCCGTTCCAATTGCCGACCCTGAGTCACGACCCGGCCAATTACCTGGTGTGTGTCGGAAGATTGAAGCCAGGCTTTAGTCGGCTGCAGGCGGAGACTCAAATCAGCCAAGTGACCCGGGCCTTCCATCGGGCAATGCCCGAACTGCCCAGCTCCGATGAATGGGCTGCGTTGGTCCCCTTGCACGAACGCCTGGTGGGACCCATCCGGCCGGCTCTCCTCACCCTGCTCGGAGCGGTCGGACTTGTTCTGTTGATTGCCTGCGCCAACGTGGCCAACCTGCTGGTGGCCAAATCCACGGCTCGACTTAAGGAAGTCGCCATTCGCACAGCTCTTGGGGCAAGTCGCTTCAGGGTGATGCGCCAACTCCTCACCGAGAGCGTTTTACTGTCCCTCTTGGGCGGTCTTCTGGGCCTTGTGTTCGCTTTCGGTGCTGTGGCCGTCATCATGGGGGTGGGCCCTTCCGACCTTCCTCGGCCCGTGAACGTTAGCCCGGATTGGCGCATCCTCAGCTTCACGCTGATGGTCTCCCTGCTGACCGCGATACTGTTCGGCCTTATGCCAGCCCTCAGCACCGCCCGGATGCAGGTTAGCGACTCACTGAGGGAGGGTTCCTCACGGGTAACAGTCGGCGTCTCGGGCCGAAGACTCTCCGCTGGGCTTATCGTCGTCGAGACAGCACTCTCCTTGATGCTGGTGATCGGAGCAGCACTCCTAATCCGTAGCCTCGCAACGCTCTTGAAAGTCAATCCAGGTTTCGACCCTCGTGACGTCCTTACCTTTGAGACTACGCTCCCGGAAGCAAAGTATGGAACCTCAGGCAAGTTCTCGGCCTTCGTCCGTGAAGCCCTCCGTCGGCTCCAAGCCCTGCCGGGAGTGGAAGCCGCCGCTACCGTTACCTGCCTGCCCACGGAGTTCGGCCCCGACTTTCCATTTACGATCGAAGCCCGTACGGGCCCAGGTTCCGACCAGAACCCGGGGGACAGCCAGTACCGTCTCATCAGCCCTGAATACTTTCAGACCATGCACATCCCGCTGCTAAAGGGACGTTACTTCACGGAGGGCGACAGCCAACGCTCCCAGCCTGTCGCAATCATTAACGAAACCATGGCGCACCAGTTCTGGAGGAATAGTGACCCTATTGGCCAACAGTTGATCATTGGCAAGCCCATGGGGCCCGATTGGACCGAGCCGCCCAGGGTAATCGTCGGGGTAGTAGGTGATGTGAGAGAAAGCTCCTTGAGCGAATCCGCTCCACCAGAGATGTTTGTGCCCTACCGGCAGGTACCCGCCCATATGGTGCCGCTGCTCGTGCGCGAGATTCCTGCACGCTGGGTTGTCCGCGTGAGAGGGACGCCCCTTTCCGTTGCCGCCGAGGCAAAGCAGGCGGTCCTCGAAGTGGACCCCGACGAACCCATTGCACAAGTAAGGTCCATGGAACTGGTGTTGTCCGAGTCTCTCGGACGCTGGCGATTCAACACGATTCTGCTTGGCGCGTTTGCGGGCCTTGCCTTGGTACTTGCCAGTGTCGGCATCTATGGTGTGCTCTCTTATACGGTGAGCCGACGGGTGCATGAAATAGGCATCCGGATGGCCCTGGGGGCCGACCGTCGTGAGGTAATCGAGCTGGTGGTCGGGGAAGGCATGGCGACGGCGCTTATGGGCATCGCCGCCGGTCTGTTGGCCGCCTTGGGCCTGACAAGGTTGCTTTCAAGCATGCTCTACAGCGTACAGCCAACTGACCCGCTAACTTTCCTGGCCAGTGCGGTACTGCTGGGAGCCGTGTCACTGATTGCGAGTTACATCCCGGCCCGCCGGGCGACGAAGGTCGATCCTATGGTGGCCTTGAGGTACGAATGAAGCAATCAACTTTCAGCCGTCAGCAGAGCTCTAATACCGAAAGTTGAGCGCTAAGGGTGACTGGCTGAAAGCTGAGGATTAGTAGCATGCGCTGGCTCTACAAGCTGCCTCGTCGGCTCCGCTCAATCTTTCGGAAGACCCGCGTCGAGCAGGAACTGACCGACGAACTTCGCTTCCATCTTGAGAAGCTTGCAGAGGAAGAGCGCGCAAAGGGGATGACCGCAGAGGACGCCCGCTACGTGGCTCTACGCAGGTTGGGCGGGATCGAGCAAATCAAAGAGGAGTGCCGCGACCTGCGTGGAGTGAACTACATTGAGAACCTCTTTCAGGACCTTCGCTACGGCCTGCGGATGCTGGCAAAAAGTCCCGGCTTCTCGGCGGTGGCGGTCTTGACGCTCGCGGTGGGTATCGCCTCGAACACGGCACTCTTTACTGTGGTCAACACGGTTTTGCTGCGTCCGCTGCCATATCCCGACGCTGGCCGGATCGTAGACATCTTTCGGCAGGATCGAACCGCAGATTCTCTGCCAATGTTCTCCTACTGGCAGCAGAACAACCCCTGCTTCGACGATTTGACAGCCTATGGTGTTCGCGCCAGCAGAGTCAATCTGCGGGGTGGAGACCGGCCCGAGTTAGTGCGGACGCTGAGGGTGTCGACGAATTATTTCCGCTTGTTCGGAGCGAACCCGATCCTGGGGCGGGGCTTCACCTCACAAGAGAACCAGCTAGGCGGGCCAGAAGCCTTGGTCATGAGCTACGGATTATGGCAAGGGCGATTCGGCCGCGATCCCTCGATCCTGGGCAAGACTATCACTTTAGGCGGGGCCCCTTACACGGTCGTCGGCGTTTTGTCACCGAATTTCAGGCCCTATCCCCCCACAGACGTTTGGATCCCATTGCAGGCCGACTCTAGCAGCACCGATCAAGCGCATGTCCTAATGGTCTCCGGGCGGCTGCGAAGCGGCACGACCCTCGCTCAGGCTAATTCGCAGATGGCGGTTATCGGCAAGCGGTACAGTCAAGCGCACCCGGAGCAGTTGGGAAATGACGACAAGCTCACCGTCACCCCAATGCTACAAGAGATCACTGGCGACATCCGGCCAGACCTGCTTATCCTGCTGGGCGCGGTGGGACTCGTGTTGCTGATTGCCTGCGCCAACGTGGCGAACCTTCTGCTGGCCCGCTCCACCGGTCGTCAGCGAGAAATTGCGGTTCGGGCGGCCATCGGCGCCGGAGGCGGACGGATTGTGCGGCAACTGCTTACGGAAAGTCTGCTGCTAGGGTTAGCCGGTGGAACACTGGGCTTGGCCCTCGGATCATGGGGCGTCCGTGCTCTTATCCTGCTCTCGCGCGTGGACTTGGCGATGTACCAGCGGTTCCAGGAAGTGGCGCGTGTCCCAGCTCTCGATTCTGGCGTCGCCGGCTTCACCGCCTTGGTCTCCATAATGACTGCCGTTCTCTTCGGACTTTTCCCTGCACTCCAACTTTCCCGGACAGATCTGCTGTCTTCCCTGAAAGGGTCGAGCGGGTATGCAACCATTGGCATGAGGCACACTCGCCTCCGCAATGCTCTGGCGGCAGCTGAAGTCGGTGTCGCTGTCGTCTTGCTTTGTGGAGCAGTGCTTTTGATCCGCAGCCTGGCGGTACTGCACAGCGTGCAGCCCGGATTCGATCCGCAAAACCTGCTGACCCTGAAAGTTTCGCTGGCGGGAAGTGAATACGCCCGGGGCGCCGACATTGACCGCCTGGGGCGGAAAATCCTGGACCGAATAGACCGCATACCCGGTGTGGAATCGGCTGCGATGGCCAACTCCCTCCCATTCGGCGCAATCAGCGACATGATCTTCAACATTCCCGGCAGACCGCCGCTTAAGGGCTACAAATTCACCGGCGACGTGCTCTGGTGCTTCGTTTCGCCAAGCTATTTCGAGACTCTGCGGATTCCACTCCGAGGAGGGCGGTTGTTCCGGGACCAGGAACCGTCCCATGCGGTCATTATCAGCGAAGCCATGGCGCGGAAGTTCTGGCCAAACGAGAATCCGGTAGGCCAATCGATTATCATCGGCGCTGGACTTGGACCCAAGATCGAGCAGGGACCTACGCAGATTGTTGGTGTCGTGGGCGACGTCCACTACAGGCTGGACTCCGATGCCCCAGCGGTGATGTACCAATTGTATTCGCACATTTCGGATGAGGGCGTGCGGCTGACGAGCCAACTACAGCCGGCGGGTATCGCGATCCGGACAAAGCCGCGCGTGGCTCCACTCAGCGTCAGCCAAGCGACGCAGGAAACCTTGCTGGCCCGCGACACGCAATTGCCCGCCACGGCGGTGCAAACTATGGAGCAGGTGATGTTGGACTCGACAGCCGAAACCAACTTCAACTTGCTCCTGTTCGGAGTCTTTGCTGGCATTGCGCTGCTGCTGGCCGTCGTGGGGATCTATGGTGTGATGGCCTACACCGTGGAACAGCGAACACATGAGATTGGCATCCGCACGGCTCTTGGTGCGCGTCGTGAACATATGCTAAAGCTGGTTGTTGGTCAGGGGCTCAAGATGACTTTGGTCGGCTTGGGTATCGGTGTCGCCGCTGCGCTGGCACTGACGCGCTTCCTAGCGAGCTTGCTCTATGGCGTCAAGCCCACCGACCCGTTGACCATGATCGCCGTCTCAATAATTCTGACGGCCACGGCGCTTCTCGCTTGTTACATCCCGGCCCGACGCGCCACCAAGATAGATCCGATGGTAGCCCTGAGATATGAATGACCGAATTGGATAACAAAGAACTTAGGGTCCTCGCCATGGTAGCGTAAGAACCGCTGCCGGGCAGGTGGCCTGCCACAGACACCGCAGACAATACGTGAGGGTACTCTCCTCATCGTGCTCCCTCCGCCGCCTGCGCACGCGCGGCTTGGAGCGCCAATCGGTCCGCCCGGTTCTGGTCCGCATGGTCGCCATGCCCCGCCGTCCATTCCCACCCGATGTCGTGCTTCTGGGCGATCTGATCGAGCTGATCCCACAAGTCTTGGTTCAACACAGGATCGCCATTCGATTTGTGCCAGCCGTTGGACCGCCACTTGGCTAGGTGCTCTGTTATTCCCTTCTTGAGGTACTGGGAATCGCTTACCAACCGAACGTGACACCGCACCCTCAGTGCCCTCAAGCCTTCGATGGCTGCCGTTAACTCCATCCGGTTGGAAGTGGTCTTCGGGTGGCTTCCGACCACCTCCTTCTGACGGTCCCCACTGCGGAGAACACATGCCCAGCCGCCGGGACCGGGATTGCCGATGCAACTTCCATCCGTAATGATCGTGACCTCTACCATCGTTTCTCACCTCCTTTCGGCAAAAATGGATTCGGTGTCGGCCAGCCTATCTCTTTAGCCCTTCTGGATTGGCCAATCCCTGTCGCCGACATACCCACGCCTACCGTGTTGACGTAGGGCTGTCGGGGCCAGACGGCACGCCCTGGATCGCTGGCGCCGACTCCGGGATCTCGGTGAAGCCGACCGCGTCAACACGGTAGCGCTTGCCCTCCAACCTGATGATGTCGCCCACGCTGACTGAGCGGTGATTCGCGACAGGCTGAAAATCGTTCTGGCCATAGTAGAAGATGTGGTCAAGCTTCTGGTCTCTCGTTAGGTCTCGCCAAAACGGAGACTCGGTGGCTTGGCCCACGCCTTCGGCGGCGGGGATAACCACAGTCCGAATCTTGGTGTCCCCGAAGGCCTGCATCTCGACTTCGATTGTGACGATCTCTTGCGCGTCCGCCTTGCGCGCGAAGCACTCCCGGTTCCCCGGGTCTTCGTTGGCCCAATTGATGCCCCAGGCGGCAGCCCCCGCGTAGGTTGCAGGCCAGTACGCATCGTGGCGGTTACCAGCGACTAACTGGAAGTTGTCGAGACCGGACGCACAACGAACTGTCCAGCCGCAGCCGCTCTTGACTACCTCAACGCTGAGGCGACCATGATAGTGCTGCTCTTCCTGCAACTCTCGAAGGTTGATCGCGACGTTCTGATTGGCAGCACGACTGGCCTGCTGACGGATTTCTTCGTCCCACTCTTCCGGCCTACCGGCGAGTAGACTGAAGTGCTCAGTGTTGAGCATGTGTGTTTTCTTTCTCCCGCCAAGGCGGGTTCTTACTCCGGGTGTGGAGTGCTTTGGGTTGCTTGGGATAGGGGCTTGACGCCGCAAGACATCTCAGGGTCAAGCCCTGATCATGGCAAGGCAGAGGGTAAGGGGAAGCAAGTGGAACCGTCTCACGCCCGGCCTCCGTAGTAGACGGCGTAGACGGCGTGGACGAAGCTGGCGTCCAGGCCGGTCACGACGCACACCTCCCCGATCGAGTAGCCGGCCAGGAGCTCGACCAAGCCCGCCAGTTCGTGACGGGCTGCGGCCTCGCCCGGCAACTGGTCCAGGTCCGGAACGACGACCGCCTTGACCCCTACGGGAGAACGACGTTGCAGGTTCAGCTTCTGCTGGTACTTCCAGGATTTCTGGAGGTCCTGGAACTTCGCAAAAACTGCGTACGACTCGTACAGAATCCTGCTCCGCGGCCGCAGGGGATCCTGCACTTTGTCGAAGAGCACTACTTTATTGCCGCGCTCCAAGGCGCGCCGCAACCTACTCATGTTCATGCTA
>DATJKY010000122.1:0-12256 GCA_035490955.1 Terriglobia bacterium
CGCCTTGGTCTCCGTGAGACTGCGGAGAGGTCCCGATTCCTGCTGGCGTTTCACCAGGCTCGAGTAGATCCTGGCTTTCAGGCGCGCGGGCGCGGCCGGACGGTTAGCCTCTCCAATCTCGGTGTTCTCGGCCAGTCGTTCAAACAGCGGTTCTTCCGGCACTTGGCTATTCATGATTCCACATCCATCGAAACTCATCTCGGGCGCGTCCGAGCAGTCTCTCAATGGCTTTTTCGGTCTTACCGGTCCGAGCTGCCATCGCCCTGGCAGAACATTTGTCCCAATAGCGCCACAACAAAACGACTCGGTATTTCTCCGGTAACGCGGCCAGGACCTGCCAGGTCTTTTTCCGCGCCAGTTCGCTGTCAAGAACGTCGTCAAAGTCTGGACTACGGGTCAGGAAACTGGGCTTTTGTTCGATCGCTTCGAGGGGCTCGGGTTCGCGCAGGCGAGCACGGTAGTAGTCTTCAACCTTGTGACGTGCAATTCCCACAAGCCACGATTCCAGTGATGAGGCTCCGCGATATTCGCTCAGATTCTCCCAGGCGGCCAGAAAGACCTCCTGAACGAGATCGTCGATCCGGTCTGTGCGCGGAACCAATCGAGCATGGACATACCTGTAAATCGCATCCGCATGGCGAGAGACAAACTCGGCTGTGGCTTTGCGATCCTTGCGTTGGATCGCCGCGACCAGGCGCTGGTCCTCCGTGGCAACCTGATCTAGGATTGCTGGAGGAACCGTGGCTTGTTCTCGCACACCCACACCATTTGCTCCACACTATACTGTCGTACGATGCGGTAGCATCCCCCCTCCGGGAGAGCCCGGCCCAGTTCGTGAGCACCGACTAAGCCGCTCGACCGTGAGCGGTGCTGCATCTCACAGCCGAATTCCGGAAAACTGTGCTGGCTGGGTCAATCAACAATCACAGAGCCCGGCGCTGGCGCATACTTCGAGTAGAGTAAAAATGGAAGTTGGGCGGTAGACCATTGTGGCAGGCAGCTGTGCCCTCCTATAGAGATCACATTTACCCCCATCTCGTAAGCACGCTGGGCGACCCGAGGCCCATCCGGGAAGTTCGACAAGGGCTCATTCCTTTGGCCCAAGGCAAAGTTCTCGAGATCGGCGTAGGCCCTGGCGCAAACTTCCTTCACTACGATCCCGCGAGGGTGAGCAAGGTCTATGCGCTCGAACCCAACCCGGGGATGATCCAGCTGGCAACACAGCAACGACGCCGAACGAAGCTGGACAGTGAGTTTCTAGACCTCCCTGCGAACGCATTCCCTTGGAGGGACGGTAGCGTCGATACGGTTGTGAGCACCTTCACGTTGTGCACGGTCCCTGGCGTAGTGGAGGTCATTCGAGGTATAGGACGAGTCCTGAGGCCGGGCGGCAAGTTCATCTTTTTTGAACACGGGCTTTCACCCGATCCTCGAGTGCAACGCTGGCAGCGGTGGTCAGAGCCCATTCCTCACTGGGTGTTCGAAGGCTGCCACGTAACACGAGACATTCCGTCTCTGATCACTCAGGCGGGTTAGGATCGAGGAGATGGAAATGGCCTACCTCGCCCCATTTCCGAGGTCGTGGTCGTACTCTTGGTGGGGCACGGCGGTTCCGGAGTCATTTTAGTCGCGGTCTGAGTCTTGATTGACGCAGCCAGCGAACTCCGTGCTTGCACGTCTCTCTAGCTGCCGTTTTCCACAGACAAGGTCGCGACCGCTCTCCGCAGTTTGGTCGGCAATGTCTCCGGCATCTGCAGCATCACATGGAGACCCGAGACGAGCGTCAGAACGGCCACGGCATGGCGCCGCCATACCCAGCAGGTCCGCAACCAGGCCGGAGAGCAGAGCGCCAACAGCGTAACCCAGGTCGCGCCAGAACCGATAGACACCGAGAGCCGTAGCCCGCACTCGGGGTGAGCCACGTCGCCGACAGACGCCAGTAACGCAGATAAACTATCGCCGTCCCCAATCCTTGGAGCACGGCTCCGACGATCCACGCCACGTACGTGTGACTCAAGACGGTCAGCCAAATGCCTCCGGCCCGCACCGTCATGCCGCCGGCAATGAGACCCCTCCTCTCCCACCGGAGTCGGGGGTGGAAGAAGGCAACCTGTTGATTCCCTGGAAGCGTTCATGAAGACACATGGCGGCCGGGGGTGTCAACATGCTGAACATTCTCGCCCTTCCCAGCCGAAGGTCTAGGTGTCCATGCTGATTAGAATGACCTGATGGATCCGACCCCTGACTCGCTGCTGCTCTCGATGTTGACCAGCTCCGAGATCCACACCGGCCGTGCAGAACAGCAACCAGCATAAACTGGTGCTGTACGTTGCCGCGTGGTCCCGATCGCGGCGGCCGGCGCAGCCCCGCTTCCCTTGGCATGGTATTGCACACGGTCTCGAATGTCTGCTGAGGCTGGTCACGTTGGCGCATCGGAGGGTGATCATCCTCGGGCGTGGACTCTCTTGCCTCGCCACGCCAAGGGATTGGCAGGCCCGTAACCCTTGCCGAGGGTCAGGCCCTCGCGGATCGCAGCGGTCACGAACTCCTTGGCCACCGCTAGGCTTTCGCGCACCGTCTTTCCGCTCGCCAGGCCAGCAGCGATGGCGGAGGCGAAAACACAGCCGGTTCCGTGATTGTTCTTAGTGTCAATCCTCTCAGCGCGATACTCCGTAAAATCGTGGCCATCGAACAATACTTCGGCGGCAACACCTTCCAAGTGGCCACCCTTCACAACGACGTTTTCCGGGCCCAGGTCGCGGATGGCGCGGGCTGCTTCCTTCATCTGCTCCAGTGTTTTAATTTCGCGTCCGAGGAGCGCGCCCGCTTCATGCAGATTGGGGGTCGTGACCGTAGCCAGTGGCAAGAGCCGCCTCTTGAGGGTCTCAACCGCGTCGGGCTTTAACAGTGCCGCGCCGCTCTTGGAGACCATTACGGGGTCAACCACCAGCGGCCGCAGGCGATGCTCGCGGATCTTTCCCGCAACCGCTTCGATGATCGCCGCGTTCGAGAGCATTCCAGTCTTGACCGCATCACACCCGACGTCGGCAACGCACACTTCTATTTGGAGCGCCACAAACTCGGGGTCCATCTCGGCGATGCCGTAAACCCCGGTGGTGTTCTGGGCCGTGAGTGCTGTGATCGCCGTCATGCCAAAAACACCCAAGGCCGACACCGTCTTCAGGTCGGCTTGGATTCCGGCTCCGCCACCAGAGTCCGAACCTGCAATGATCAGGACGCGAGGAATTGCCACGGTTCATATCTCCCTTCCACCTGCCTTGAGGCTGCCTGAGTCAGGAACGTGTCATACTGGCCATTGCTCCATATTCCAGGCCATCTCCCAGAACTGCCATTCGTGGCGGCTGCTGGTCAGGAATGCATTCTCGAGTTTGTGCAACTCGCGCTCTGGCAAGCCCTCGGCCAAGCCGTCGAGTAGGTTGCGGCACCATTCGGCCAAGTCTGCGAATTCCGCCGAGGCGTACATGTCGATCCATTTGGCGTAGCGTTGGTCGGAGGGGTGAGGCTGTCGGGCGAGGTGTTGACCGATTTCGCAAAATCCCCACATGCAGGGCAACAGCGCTGCGACAAGTTCGGCAAAGTCACCCGTCGCGGCCATGCGCAACAGGAAATCCGTATAGGCGAGCATCTTCGGGGCGGCGGGTTCGCGCTCGAGTTCCTGCGGACTGATGCCGAACTCGCCCGCGAAGGAGCGGTGCAACTTCATCTCGGTCTTGAGCGTGGCAGTCACGAGTTCTGTGAAGCCGGTCATGGTCTGAAGATCAGGGCTGCGAGCGACGGCCAGCGCCAACAAGCGAGCATAGTCAATAAGGAACAGATAATCCTGCCGAACCCAGAACTTGAACCGGTCAAGGCTCAGGCTCCCATCGGCGATGCCGCGAACAAAGGGGTGACGATGCTGTGCTTCCCAAATGTCGTCGGCTTTCTTTCGCAGGCGCTCGGAAAAGGGCGCGGCCATTTCTTCACCTTCGCTGGCCGATTTGAATTCCCGCGACTTCCGCCATAGCATCCCAATACATCAACTCGTATCCTTGCAGCATGCGGGCTGCGCGATGGATCAGGCGTGGGGGAATACCCCGGTCGAGGCCTTCCTGAATGACCACCTCGGCGTCTTCGTCCAGGGGCGGAAGGTTGGCAAACAGATCGAAGAACGTCAGCTGGGACTCAGCAAAGCCATAGGTCTTCACGAGAGCAACCCGCATGCGCTTGCAGTTGGCTCCCCAGACCGCGAAGTTGACCAGGAAGGCTCCGGCCAGTTCTGCGTCCGACCCGTAAAGAGCAAGCCAGGCAACGAATGCGGAATAAGCGTGCGCAGCGGGCCTCGGCTCGAAAGCTTCGAGGTCGTCAAGACTCAAGCCTAGCGCGCGAGCGAAGGCATCGATGGCATCCAGCGCAGCTGCTTCACCCTGCAGGGTGCTAACAAGAAACGCTCGGCTTGGCAGCGCACCGTGCCGCGCCACGAGCAGGGCAATACTGCGCAGATCACTCGTGATGATATGATGTTGGTGCCCGGCGAACGCCTGGAGCGCAACACGCTGGACCTGGCCCGCTTCGAGTGCGCTGAGGTAAGGGTGGTCGCGGATTTTTTCTTTCAGAGGCTCGAGGTCGGAACGAATTTGCGCAACCAAGTCAGTGGCATTGGGCATGGGGCGTTCTGCTTTCGTTCAGAAGCACACTCAGAGCTCCGCCGAGGATCACCAGACCTCTTGATGCCTCTTACCATCTCAGTTTAACGCAGGTAGTCCGGTAACGCAGACCACATGCTGGTTAGTCGCTGCCCCCGACCCGCCTTGTTGCTCTTCGGGGGGTTAAGCGTGGGTCGTCCACAAGAAGGCGCAACCCGCAGTCACGCCTCACTTAAGTGGGGACTGGAAGGAACTTCGGGGTTCACTTCGGGGTTCACGCTGCCACTGCCTCCCACGGTGCGCGTTCCCGAGGACGCGGCAATCCTGCATCAAAACAGCCACGTCCGGTGCTCTGACCGCGATGCGGTTGCTTGAGCGGATCGTAGCCTTACCAGACAGTTCTGAGAAGGATAAGGGGAGTGAAAGGTTGCAACAGAATTGACTTAACGCACGGTGCGCTGCCCACAGCCTCGAATTCCTGTTCCTGGAGCACGCGTAACAGCTTCACTTGGGTTTCTAAGGGCAATTCAGCGATTTCATCGAGGAAGATCGTACCGCCATCCGCAAGCTCGAAGCGGCCAACACGGCGCTCGAAGGCTCCCGTGAAGGCTCCCTTGACGTGGCCGAAGAGCTCGCTCTCTACCAGGCCGGCGGAGATGGCACTGCAGTTCACTTTGACCAGCGGCCTTCCCTTGCGAGCGCTGCGGTCATGGATCGCGCGCGCGATGAGTTCCTTGCCAGTGCCCGTCTCACCCAACAGTGCCGGACTGTTGCCCACAATTTCCGTAAAGTTATGTTCGGTGCGGATCTCCTCCTGCAGATAGACGTTCTCGGCTTCCAGTCGCGCCTTTAGTGACGCGATCTCCTCGTAGGCCTTCATGTTTTCCACAGCCACCGCGACCTGGTTGGCAACTTCCTGAAGGAACTCTGCCTGCGCTTCCGAGTATTGGTTCGGGGTCTGACTGGCCACGTTCAAAGTGCCAATGCTCTTTCCCCTGACCACCAACGGCACAACCACGAAAGAACGAAAGCCGCTGGCGATCAGAGCGTCCTCCGTCGCGTACTGGCGCTCGCTGGCGAGGTTTCGACGCACAAGAGCCCTCTGGTTTTCGAAGACCCATCCGACGTGGCTTTGCTTAATGTCGAATTCTGGGACAGACAAGCGTTGCAGAAGGGGGGCCGGCGCTTGCAAGACGAAGAGTTTTAGGACCTGCCGATCCGGCTGGTAGAGGAAGATCGCGCTGGCGTCAAAGGGTTCTGCGTATCAGGATTTCGCGGAGTTGGTTAATCCACAGAGTGGCGAAAGGCTGGGTCCCCACGATCAAGAGGATGATACTGTCTTGGAAACAGCATTGCGCGGACGGGTTCATGTACTTCATGTACTCTGCACGCTCGACAAGCATTTCCATCACCGGGCGGTCCTCGAAAGTTGTCGCAAGCAAGATATCGAAGTATTGACGGATGTTGAACTGCTTACGGTCGTCGCTCGGTTCTGATCAGCACTGCGGCGCTTAAGGAACTGGCAATCGCCATCCCGGCCGCTACCCACAACACCATTTGATAACCCGCGACAAATGCATTCTTGACAGCTTGCCGCCCCCGCGCATCTCTCGTTTCTATGGCCGCCAGCCTGGACCGCTGGGCCTCGATTTGTGTACGCACCGCCGGTGCCAGGTCAAGACGATCCAATCGTCGTTCCAGACCGCTCTGGAAGACTCCGCTGAGTAGTGCTCCGAAAACCGCCACGGCGAGCAAACCTGCCAGGCGGGAGACAGCATTGTTAATCCCAGAAGCAGCTCCCGAATAGTTTGGGTCCACTGCGTTCATCACGGTGGTCGTGAGCGGAGCAACACTGATCGCCATGCCAAATCCCAGCACCAACACTGCGGGAAAGAACGTGGTCCAGTAGGAACCACCAAAACCGGCCCTTGCAAACAACGCGAATCCGATAGCCGCGATCAGGGGACCAACTACTAGCGGAGCCCTGGCCCCGTAGCGATCGAGGAGTCCGCCAGACCAACGCGACAACAAGAACATCAACAGAATGAAAGGCAGCAGAGCGGCTCCGGCTTGCGTCGGCGAGTAGCCTTGCACCTGTATCAAATCGAGAGGAAAAAAGAAAAGCATGCCGCTCAACGCGGAGTAAAGAAAGAGGGTAAGCAGATTCGCTCCGCTGAAATTGACAGAGCGGAATAAATTAAGCGGAACCATCGGCGACGAGAAGCGCGCTTCCCAATACAACAGCAGAATGACGGCGACGGCTCCGACGGCGCCCGCGGCCAACATAGATTCGATCAGTGCGAGAACGATTCCGCCGAAGCCCAGCACGGCTAACAGGCCGCCAACCCAGTCGAACCCCTCGCTGCGGCGGTCAACCTTGCTCTCCGGGACTTTCCATAGAGTAAGCAACACGACCGCCACTCCCAACGGAACATTGATGAAGAATACCCATCTCCACGACCCGTGCTCGACGAACCATCCACCCAGCACGGGGCCGACCGCAGCCGTTATGGCCGTGAAGCCCGACCATGTCCCGATCGCCCGGCCGCGCTCCTTTTCGGGAAAATTAGCGCTGATGAGAGCCAGGCTACCGGGAACAAGGAGCGCCCCGCCTATTCCTTGGAGAGCCCTCGCAACAATTAGCTGCCGGATGTTGGGAGCGAGTCCGCACCAAGCCGACGCCACGGAGAAGAGCCCAACACCGGCCGCGAAGATTTTGCGGCGGCCGTACAGGTCTCCTAAAGACCCGCCAATGAGGAGCAGCGCAGCCAGGAACAGAGCATACGATTCCACAACCCATTGAAGATTCGCTAACGTTGCATGCAGGGCTGATTGCAGCGCCGGCAATGCCACGTTCACGACCGTTCCGTCAATGAAAACCATGCTCGAACCGAGGATGGTCGCAGCTAGAATCCATGGACTGTCCGCCGTAACCGGGCGCTGGCATGAACTGGCCAGAATCGCAGCTTCGTCGCAAGGAGGTCTAGCGATGCTGGCCATAGTCCATTCTCCGTCAGATTAGACCGGGAGCAAGAATACTCACCCGGCCAACCCGAATGAGAAGCGTCGGTTGCCTTCTCGCGCGGACTATTCGGCCGACCAGAAGACAGAGATTCGGAACGGTTTCACTGCGGAGGCCGTAAGGTGGTCTCCACGCGGCCGTCTGACGACACGCCCGGCCCGTATCTGCGAAGCGACGCGCTCGCTGGAGGTCGGATGTAGCGGTGCTGCGAACAGTTGAAGACGAAGTCCGGATTTTCGAGAACCGCGACATCCGAGCCATGGTCAAATCTTGAGTGAACCGTACCTAGCCGATGCGATACTGACCGCCGTCTACGACAATGGCCTGCCCGGTGATGAACGCGGCATCATCGCTTGTTAAGAATAGAACCGCCCCAGTCACATCCTCGGGTTCTCCAAGCCGTTTGATTGCCTGCTGTTCCCAGGTGGCCCGTTTTTGCTCTTCCGACTGAGGCGCAATGGCCACTGTATTCGTGAGGCCAGGCAGGACCGCGTTTGCAGTGATGCCATCGCTTGCAACATCATTCGCCAATCCTCGCATGAACCCAATGATTCCCATCTTTGTGGTGATGTAGTGGCTCATGCCGGGTATGGCCAAGCCGACCATGTTTGACGATATGCCGACGAAACGGCCCCACTTCTTCCTTCTCATTCCGGGCAGGAAGTATTTCGCGCTTAAGAAGTGTGCGTCCAGATTCGTAGCCGTCGTCTTTCGCCATGTCGGCAGATCCAATTCGTCGATCGAGCGATTTGGAAAATACCCGGCATTATTCACAACGATGTCCACGTCACCCACATCCCGGCTCTTAAGCGATACCGAACGCCAATTTTCTTCCTGCGTTACATCAAGTTGAAACGCGTACGCCGATGGACCAATCTTGGCTACAGTTTCATTCGGAAGCGTGAGGTCAGTCGCGATCACTTGCGCACCTCGTTGCGCCAGCGCCAACGCTATCGCTTGACCGATACCCTGACCGGCGCCGGTTACCAATGCCACTCGCCCTTCGTGCGTTCTAATTGAGGTGTTCATTGTCTCCCCATTATCGTTCGCGGGCCGCCTTGAGACCTGCCGTCCACCAGGTCAGGTCGTCGATCATGACGTTGGCTTGCTTCTCCAGTTCGGCGAGGCCCTTGTCTACGTCCCCGCCCTGAAAATGTGCCCAAAGCGTCGCAACGGGAATGTGAACAGATGATCGAATCGGCGCCATTTGAATCTCGATTGCCGTCTCGCGAAGCTGCTAGACGGCTCGCGCACCCATGGCGCTTCCGTAGCTCACAAACGCAGCAGCCTTGCGGTTCCACTCCGGATAGACCCAATCGATCGCGTTTTTCAGTACCGCGGAGGGGCCGTAGTTGTATTCCGGCGTGACAAACACAAAACCATCCGAGGCCTCAATTTGGGCAGTCCACTTCTTAACGACATGGTGTTCGTATGGCGGCCGGCCTGGCATTGCTGGCGGCAGGGGCTGGTCGAAGAAAGGCATTGGGAAGTCGCGGAGATCGAGGAGCTGCGCTTCAATCCCCTTTGGCTTATGAAGCTGCTGAAGAATCCATTGCGCCGGTTTTTCAGAAAACCGGCCCTGACGTGTGCTGCCGACGATCACTGAGATTTTCATCACGCTTGTTCGCTCCTTGACGTTGGTTTCTATCGACCAGTTATGAAGCAATATTGGGCTTAGAGTCAATCGGCTCGCGGCTCAGCCGTAAGCTCAAGTTCGGCCTGGAGCCAGTCTTCCAGTTCGCGGCCAGGTTGTGCCCCGCGAGCGAGATAAAGTTCGTAGGCGCGAGTCCTGATTTCGTGCTCACGCGAGGCCACACGAAGCACGATCTTGCCGTGTGACCTGCGTCTTGCCGCTGCCGGCCCACTGGGCGACATCCCATGAACCGCTGGCAGGTTCCCGGCGA
This sequence comes from Terriglobia bacterium, assembly GCA_035490955.1. Lineage (GTDB taxonomy): Bacteria > Acidobacteriota > Terriglobia > UBA7540 > UBA7540 > DATJKY01. Next base: position 9,570 of record DATJKY010000122.1, read on the forward strand.
TGTCCTTCCAGGCCTGGGCCGCATCCTGGAGCGGGTACACGGTCGCGATGTCTGGTCGTATCGTTCCCTCTTCCAGCAGTCGCGCGATTCTGCCGAGTACGTCCCCTGACGGCGCGAGCCTCATCATCGCGCCCGACACACGGCGCCTCGCGGTCTCTTCCTGCGATACGGGCTGGATGGCGGACACGAGATGGCCGCCTTCCTTCAAGGCGAGGAACGACCGCTTCTGTATATCGCCACCAATCAAGTCGAAGACTACATCGGCCTTCTGTCGCAGAACCTTCTCGAACTGCGCCTCTCGATAATCGATAACCCGGCTGGCTCCGATGGAGTTGAGGTATGCCTCATCGTCGCTGCTTGCGGTGGCAATGACGGTGGCGCCGACATGCGATGCCAATTGCACCTGTGGTTCGCCAGAACTTCTAGGTGGTGAAGTTTTTCCCGCTTGATGTCCTTTTGGGCTCGATCTCGAGAACGAAGTCCGCTGACGTGATCTTCTGGACGGAACAACGGATCGGGTCGGTCCGCCTGCCAAATGTTCTTAAGGGAAGCAACTGCGAGGTGTAAGGTGAGTGATCGGCCGAACAGGACGGAGGGCTATGCCGCTCGCCGCTCGTAGCGATGATGGAGACCGCCGACCTCAGGCAGTTCCACCACACCTCCGAGTTCCGGTGCTTGAACCGACCTGGGCTCAGGCGCATCTTGACCTAGCGCTAAGTGAGTCCCGCTCCGGTGATAATAGGCAAGATAGCTTTTCAAGATCCTTCGCAGATGCCCTTCCCCGAACACGATAACATGATCCAGGCAGTCACGCCGGATGGATCCGATCAGCCTCTCCACGTAGGCCGGCTGCCATGGACTGGCCGGAGCGGAGAGGACCTCCTTGATGCTCATGCCTTGGATTCGTTGGTGGAACTCGCACCCATAAATCCTGTCCCGATCTCGCAGCAGGTAACGTGGTGCCGTATTCTCAGGAAAACCTTCGACCATCTGTTGTCCGGTCCAGCCAGCCGTGGGATGCGCCGTCACGTTAAAGTGAACCACACGCCGGCGGTAATGAGCCAGCACCACTAAGACGAACAAGATCCGAAAGGTAGCCGTCGGAACCGTGAAGAAATCGATCGAGACCAGATCCTGGACATGGTTGTTCAGGAAAGCCCTCCAAGTCTGGGAAGGGGCCTTCCGATATTTAGGCATGAGGCGGGAGGCCGTGCGCTCGGAAATGTCCAGTCCCAGTTTGAGCAATTCCCCGTGAATGCGAGGCGCGCCCCAATACGGGTTCGCGCTCGCCATCCGCTTGATTAAGCCTCTGACCTCCGAACTCGCTTGCGGGCGACCTTCACGTTTCCGCCGCGAAATCTTGGCCCCAATAGAGTCTGAACCCTTTACGTTGCCAGCCCACGACCGTCTCAGCCTTGACCAGCTGCAAGGGCCGCCGCCAAGGGCCCAGATTCGAGAAAGCACCACCCAGAACAATCGGTCTTTCCTCTTCAGTCTCGGCACTGCATTCCTTCTCTTCAGCACTCTCAGCTGTTGTCGCAGAGCCAGGTTCTCGAAGGCCAAGTCGCGGCGTTCTCTCACAGCTGTCAGCAGCAAAACTCCAAGCCACCGTAGTATCTCGATCATGGGTTGCAGTGTGCGGGGAACTGCCTAAATAATCAATGGCCCTCAAGCCGATAAAGTTTTGGCGAGAGACAACGCGTGATCTGGTGCGCGAGGCATGCCAGAGCGGCCTTGTCGGCTCCATCAGTGGCAGCACCTTTGGCGCTGGCTGCATGAGGATGCCATTCGTCCCTGGCACCATCGTAGTTGGATTTCCCGCGCCATCCCGACTTCGCCGAAAAAGCTGGTCGGCTGCTGGACCTGTATGCCCGCGGCTGGCAAGGCAAGTGCCTCAAAGAGGACGAGTTCGTGATTTCTGCGGATGAGAAGACCAGCATCCAGGCTCGCCGCCGCAAACATCCCACCCAGCCCTGCCGACCTGGCACGGCGATGCGAGTGGAGCATGAGTATAAGCGCTGTGGAGCCTGGGTGTACATCGCCGCTTTGGATGTTCATCACGCCCGCGTCTTCGGTCGCTGCGAGACCAAGAATGGCATTGCGCCTTTTGACCGTTGGGTGGAGCAGGTGATGACGCGACCTCCCTACGATGACGCGCGCCGCGTTTTCTGGATTGTGGACAACAGTTCGGCGCATCGCGGCTCCAGGGCTGTGCAGCGCTTACAGACGCGTTATCCTCGGCTGGTCCTCGTTCATGCGCCCGTCCATGCCAGTTGGCTCAATCAGGTCGAAATCTATTTTTCGATCGTGCAACGCAAGGTCCTAACTCCCAAAGACTTCCCAGACCTAAACAGCTTGGCCGAGAGGTTGCTCGATTTTCAATAGTACTGGGAAGCGGCGGCCCGGCCGTTCGAATGGAAGTTCACGCGTCAAGATCTGACCAAGCTAATGAACAAGCTCGGGCAAGCCGAAACGATGGCCGCCGCATAGCCCAAAAATACGTTAGTGTATTTATGAAACGGACGACTTAGCAAGGTTACGGAGGGAGGATGGCTTATTCGGCTGCTTAGCCGCCCATGCCCGACTCGACAGCGTCCGAGAACCCCGAGCTTGCCTGGGTTAAGGTTACTTGACCCGCTTCAAAGGAGGCGGCGTGGAGCCCCGCCGCGGAACCATTTTGCCGTCGG
>DATJKY010000123.1:0-2372 GCA_035490955.1 Terriglobia bacterium
GGAGCGGTAAATACCACCGCTATGGGTGGTGACCAAGCTCGCATAAAGGCGGCGTGGGTCGCCGGGTGCAATGGCCACATAGATCTGCACGACCTCTGGCGGCAGCCCCTGGGTGAGCTGGTGCCAGGTGTTGCCGCCGTCTGTGGACTTGAAAAGGCCTCCTGCCACGCCGCCGTACTGGTTGTTATCCTCCCACGGCCCTAACCGGTCCTCCCACATCGATGCGTAGAGCACATCAGGATTAGAAGGGTCCATCTCGACGTCGGAGCCGCCGGTGTTCTGATCCTTGTAAAGCACCTTCTGCCAGTTCTCGCCGCCATCGGTCGAGCGGAAGATGCCGCGCTCTTCATTCGGACCGTAGGGGTGGCCTAGCACCGCCGCGAACAAACGGTTGGGGTCGCGCGGGTCAACCACCAGTGCAGGGATTTGCTGCCCGTCGCTCAAGCCGAGATGGGTCCATGTCTTGCCGCCGTCCGTTGACTTGTAAATTCCGTCGCCCGCCGACAGATCAGGACGGTGCAAGCCCTCGCCACAGCCGACATATATAGTATTCGGATCAGAAGGAGCAACGGCGATGGCGCCCACGGACTGGGTAGGCTGGTCGTCGAAGATAGGCCACCAGGTCCGGCCATAGTCGTCTGATTTCCACACGCCTCCGTTCACCTGGCCGACGTAGAAGACATTCGGCTGGGTGGGCACACCCGTGGCTGCTCGCGTCCGGCCACCGCGAAACGGCCCGATCATCCGCCAGCGCATCTCCTGGTACAACGTCTGCGGAAACTGCTGAGCTTCGGTAACGTTCACACTCGAGAGCAGAAAGACGGAAGCGAACCAGATCGGCATGAGACGAGGCAGTTTCATCACTCAAGGCCTCCAGCGAAGCGAAACATCAAGGTAGCACAGCCTAAGTCAGCTGAGTGTTGGATAGTGGTTTTGGTGGAGCTGACGAGGACCAGATACTCAGAAGGTGTGGGAAAAATCGCTGGCCGCCGATCCTCCGGCTCCGCCGCTTGCTGTTTCGGAAAGAGCCCTCGCGACCCCGAACGTAGGGCCGGGGCTTGCCCCGGCCTGAGGTCGACCCAAGGGTCGGCCATAAATTTTCATGGTGGGCAGAGCCGCGACTTGTCACACCTTCTGTTGCCGTGGGGCAGACTCATACCGGCTTGTGAGCAGAGTGCCCGAGATAAGGTCGTGCCAAGTCAGGCCGTCGCTGTCGACCAGCGCCCAAACAAATCCGAGCATCAAGGCGGACAGGGACACCAAGTAGCCGAAGGCACGCCACAAAGTCTGCGTTGGCGTGGGCGCCCCGCCTTCCAAATTGCGGAGTACAAGGCCCACGGCCTGCTGGCCAACCGTTGCCGACGCAAGCCGGCCAAACAAAGCAAAATAGGAAAGAACCAAGAGCCCGGCAACGAAAGCGAGTACACCCAGATCTACTGGGCGCCAATGAAAGTGTTCCCCCACGACCCACCAGAAGATAGCGACGAAGCAGGCCAGGGCAAAAAGCAGCATCAGACCATCGGCGAGACCTGCCAGGAAGCGCCGGCCAAGAGGAGCAACCGACACGCCCACAGGAGGAGGCTCCGACTCATCGGTCGACGAGGACTCCATGACTATCGACATAGCTGCCGGATCGCGCCTTCGCCGCCGCCGCGTTTCCACCGGCAATCCACCCGCTTCCCCCTCGAGATCAAGCGCATCGCCCGGGGACTCGAGCAAGTCGGTCCGCGCACGCAATGGAATCGAGTCCAGCCCCTGGATGTTTTCCTGGACTTGTTCGTCAGCCCGGAGGACAGCATCGAACTCCTCGCCTGGCTGCACAGGCTGTGCGAGCGCGGCGTCCGAGAGCCGTTCTGTCTGCCCACCACTGCTTTCCTGAAAATCAAACCTTAGGCTCGTTCCCGTATCAAACGACCCACGCAAATGAGCACGCCGATGGCGGAACCTCTGAACGCGCTGCGTTAGCTCATTACGCCAGCGCTCGTCCGCCACGGTGCGTTCGGCGTGGCTGTGCGGCACCCGAGTGGTAGGCGCAGGATCTGACGACAGCTCGCCTCCTGCAGGCTTCTCGGAGAGGGGCTCGCTCTCACGGGCGACTGTGGCCACCGCGTTTTGCGAGTCGAGCGTTTCCTCATGCTCAGCAGCGCCAGACGCAACCGGGGTCGGAGAGTCCCCGTAAGTACGACTGCTCGTTTGCCGAACCTGTCTTGAGGATGGAGAGACTGTCGCAGAACGGGCTGCGAGACGAAACCGATGCCCGCATTGCTCGCACTGAGGAAGTACTGAGGAACTTACGGACCCACATTCAGGGCATTTCACGTTCGATTCTATTCCTCCCATTCAGTAGTCATGCGTTGCATGTTAGCAAAAGC
>DATJKY010000124.1:0-3134 GCA_035490955.1 Terriglobia bacterium
CGGGGCTATGGCTTGTTCTGGTTTGGCCATTCCCAAGAATCCGCCCGTAGCGGGTTGACAAAGACCTGGGTCTTGGAAGGTAGGGGACGAGAAGAGGACGTCTTAGTTTAAAAGCAGGCAAGGGTCCGTTCACCTGGCTAGCAAGGTCGGCCTCTCAGGCAAGTAGCTTACCGGCCCTGGGGATGCGTGCGGTCAAGGGAGGGCGTCGGCGGCCGGGGTCCACTTGAGGGCCGTGTCAGCCGGCGGGTCGTCGCGGATATCCGCAGCAGAGATCGGAGGGCCTCGTTCACTGCAGCCGAACTGCGGAACGCACGGGCCACGTCCGGCTCTAAGACCGCAACGTTGGCGCCTTCCCTGATAAGGCGACGGTAGTACTTGCCGCGGACGGCGGTCGAGTAATCGAAGTTGTATTCCGAACGCAGGTCATCCGCCTGCGTCGGGCGCTTCGTCTTCATGACGTTTCCTTTCGCTAAGGGTCGCACGACGCGCGCTGATGAGACGCGTGGCACCACCTCGGTCAACATGGCTCACGACCAGCAGCCGACCGCGCGCTGAATAACCTACGGTGATCAGCCGACTTTCCTCTTGCGAATGGTCTGGGTCTCCAAACGTAGCGGCCAGTGGGTCATAGAACACGGTCACCGCTTCGTCAAATGACACGCGGTGCTTCTTGAGGTTCGATGCGGCCTTGGTGCCATCCCACTCAAAGCGCATTATACCATTGTCTCCTGTATTCCTCCGGACCCTAACACCCAAGAAACATTCTCGCAATAGTGCCGATTTTCAAGTCGCCTGTGGAAAGCACAGAAAGGCGTCATCCAGGTTCATCCGCAAACTGTTCTGCGACCTGCTACCACTTTGACGGTTATGTCGGCTAACCTGAGATGTGCTGCTCGGTCCCGAAACGCCCCTGGCCGAGATGACTCCTGCTTCGTCTGCTGCTGTACCCATCAACTTCCTCGGCCAGTTGCTTCGGGCCGGAAGGGTCTGGGTGTAGGTTCTTGTTTCCACGTGCGGCCATTTTATGGGCTCAGTCAGAACCCGTTTGAAACGCTGGCGGCTGTTCACGGTTTCCCCGCGAGCGTGGCTATGTAGCGACATATCAGAGTGCAGATTTCAGATCCCAGATGAGAACGTGCGCCTGCCGGGTCGCGAGAGAAGGACGCTGCTGCAACTTCTTACTCACATTTTATTTGACAATTATATAAACATCGGCTATCTCAGTGTTGCGACTCGGAAGTTCCTTGAAGACTTCGGCTCCGGAGAAGCGACATAACCTAGTACATCGGCTAACGGGTTGAGCGGCACGGGGTCAGGGCCTTCGGCCCCAGGGCCGCGCTCTGGGCTAAGATATTCCGCCCTTAGCGGGGCTATGGCTCGCTCTGGTCCGGCGGTGCGACTTGTTCAACGAACTAATCCCTTCGCTCGCATCCCGGAACGCTTGAGTCTTTACGACTCGGGCGCTAGCAGACTGTTGAAGAACGTTATTCAGGTCCTTCGGAAGAGCCGGACTGAAGCCCCCGACCTGCTCGAACGCGACATAACACTTTTTGCCATCCCCAAGAATCCGCTCGTGGCGGGTTGACGACGACCTGGGTCTTGGAAGGTTGGGGGCGAGAAGCGAACGTCTCAGTGCTTGGCCATTACATGGCCTAAGGCGCCGTTGACTACCGGTGGAGGCCATCCCTGCAAGGATGAAAATGCCGGGAACAAAGCCGTCAAGTTGTTGAAACGAAAAGATCGCTTGTGAAGGCGTCACGATGCTGAAACGGAGTCAAGGGTGGCTTTCGGGCTCACCTCGGGGACCGAGCCAGTTGTCGGCCATGGGCCAGGATTACCATGCCGCAAAAAGGCAAATGATGGAGCAAAGCCGTCAAGTTGTTGAAAACACGAGTGCGCGTCCGAGGCAGGACAAAAAAAGGCAGATGATTGGATCTGCTGGCGGTGCCCAGAAATGAATCCAGAAATGAATAATGTGTGGCATTGGCTACCGCATCAGACGAGCCTTGGGTGGGAGGAGTGGCACGCGAGGCTAGCACATCGTGGCGACGGTTACAGCAATGGATTGCAGATTAGAGATTGGAGATTAGGGCGGGGCGGCGAGGATGGACGCCGTGGTGACGGTGATTCGCATCGATCGGTCCCCCCGACATGGATGCTTTGAGTAGCAGGGCGTCGGGGAGGCGTAGGTCCGCGGCTCGTACTAGAACAAAACCGGAATATCTAAGAAAACAAAGAAGTAACGAAAATGTCGTCGCCCATTAAGGATTGGGACACTCTGGCCAGGTTGCCACGTTGGGGAGCGGCCGCACCGGTACCAATGCCATCCGCTTGGCCCAGCGGATAGATGCGGGCTGCCCACTGCCGACGAGGTCTCGGGATAATCGGCAAGGCGTCTCGGGAGAAGCCGGTGCTGCGGCACCAGACGAGCCCTGGGTGGGAGGGGTGGCGTTTGGCGACGGTTACATCAATGGATTGCGGATTTGAGATTGGAGATTTATGGGCGGGGCCACAGTACCACGATAGGTGCAGATTTCAGAGTGCAGATTTCTAGGGATAATCGCACGGGGTATCGGAGGGCGGTGTGAACGAGAGTAGTGAGAAATGGGAGGCGCTCGTTGCAATGGGCGCCATTCTCCGTCTACGCTTGAACCTGGGCGGCAAGAGCCCTCGCGGTGCCGGACTGAAGGCCGCCGCTGCGACAAACGCCCATCAGAACTATTCTTCGAATCCCATTCAAAGGAGGTTAGCCCATGAGTGCGACAAGTCAGGCTTCCCGCCGGAATTTTCTGAGGACCAGCGCCGTAGGGGGCGCGGCGCTGGCGGCCGCGCCGGCTTGGAGGCGTATGCTGGGCGCAAACGACCGCATCAACGTTGCTCTAATTGGCTTGGGTGCGCGCGGCTCGGACCATCTGGAACTGGTTCTTCAGCACCGGGCCAACAAGCCTGATATAGAGATCGTTGGCCTCTGTGATGTCTACCAAAAGCGGCTTAGCAGGGCCACGTCCAAGGTCCCGGGAGCGAAGACCTACGTTCACCACCAGGAGGTGCTGCAACGCTCGGACGTCGATGCCGTCTTCATCGCCACGCCTGATCATTGGCATGCTCCTATCGCGTTGGCAGCGATGGAGAGT
>DATJKY010000125.1:0-4374 GCA_035490955.1 Terriglobia bacterium
GTTGACGAAGAATTTCTCGAACCTTGTCTAAAACGCTAACGTCATCCGCTCGCAATCGGCAGTAACACCCAGTGCTATACTTCGCGCACCATGCTGCAGGTCCGGAGGAGGCCAAACGCATGAATTCGAGGAGGGAAATGAATCGGTGCCGCAGAGCTCTGGCGCGCGTTCGATAAAACCGTTCGATAGGTGGCCGCTGGTGGTTGCGGCAGATGCGGGCTGACGGCAGACCCCAATTTAACGGCTATGGCAATTGAATCTTTTTTCGTCTGCAGTCTATTGATTTTGCGTGACTTACAAGAATCAGTGAAAAGCGAAAATCGCAGTTAAAAGCCGCCACCTTGCGGCATGACGTGCTGAGCATAGCACGCGAAGCGTCCGCCGCGCAGCGGCTACGTGCTAACGGGCTATGCGGAAGTTATCCAGTAAAACCGACCGCACCATTACTTTTGGCTTGCCGACCATCCAGAACTTGGGAACCTCCGAAGTCCCGCTCCTGCTTGTACGTCAAGGAACGACAACGAAGTGGGTGTCGCAGAATGCCGCTTGCAATTGCACAGATGCAGGATGAGAATCGCCCCAATCTTTGCAACATAACTCCCCGCGGCCAGTGAGGCTCGGAAACATCGTGAATCGGAATTCACTAGATAGGCAGGCCATGACACCTGTGAATCGGACCCTCCGTCAGAGGCAGCGGTACGTTCGCAAGGCGGCAATGGTCATCGCTCTGGTTTTCGCTAGCATCGTGAGTCACTCGACGCCCCTGCTCGCCGATAACCCTGTGCCGACCATTAATGAGCCCCTGGTGCCGCACGCTGCCGCGCCGGGCGGCGGCGCATTCACGCTCATAGTGAACGGCACGGGCTTTGTTTCGGGGGCAACTGTCTATTGGAATGGCAGCCCGAGAACCACCACGTTTGTCAGCGGGAGCCAATTAACAGCAGCAATCAACGCCGCGGACATCGCCGCGGCAACGACAGCATCGGTGACCGTGGGCAATCCCGCTCCGGGTGGCGGGAAATCCAATCCTTTGCTTTTTTCAGTTACAACCAGTACGCCTTCTATCTCCCTGGCCGGAACAGACTACCTCACCAACTCGCGTTCACAGGCTGTTGCTGCAGCCGATCTAAACGGTGACGGCAAACTTGATTTGGCTGTCGGGAACCTTGACAGCGCCACCGTGAACGTATTCCTGGGCAACGGTGACGGCACTTTCAAGCCAGGCGTAGACGTCGCGACAGGATTGTATCCCAACGCGGTGGCGATAGGAGATTTCAACCGAGACGGTAAGCCAGACCTCGTACTAGCGAATGGGAGCGGCACGGTCAGCATCTTGTTGGGCAACGGTGATGGCTCATTTCAGCCCCACTTGGACTACCCAGCGGGTCCAGGAGCGTTCTCAGTTGCGGTGGGAGACTTCAATGGGGATGGCAAGCTGGACCTAGCCGTGGCCAACAATAACAGCAATCTAAGCGGCACCGTCAGCATTTTGTTGGGCAACGGTGATGGAACGTTTCAGCCGCACGTGGACTACCCTGTGGGAATGGGGCCTTATTCCGTGGCGGTAGGAGACTTCAACAGAGATGGAAAGCTGGATTTGGTGGTGGCGAACTATCCATCCGTTTTTACCGTGAGCGTCCTCTTGGGCAACGGAGATGGTACCTTTCAGCCACAGGTCACCTACCCAGTTGGGCGCCAACCGATTTCTGTGGCAGTCGGGGACCTCAATGGAGACGGCAAGCTGGACTTGGCGGTTGCGGACTTCACTGACGGCTTTGTAAGCGTGCTTCTAGGAAATGGGGATGGGACCTTCCAGCCGAGCGTGGAATATCCAACGGGCAAGGTTCCTTCTACGATAATCATTGGCGACTTCAACGGCGACGGAAAGTTGGATCTCGCCACGTCCAACTACGCTCCCGGAGGGTACACTGTGCCTCCAGGCTACATTAACATCCTCTTCGGCAATGGCGATGGCACCTTCCAGGCCCCTACCGCCTTCGTGGCCGGTCCAAATCCCGCTACTGTCGCGGTGGCGGATTTCAACAATGACGGAACGCTGGACTTCGTTACGGGCTCCGTTCCCGGTCCAGGTTCAGCCACGTTCTCCGTGCTGCTGCAGGTGCCAGCGGTCAGTCTGTCTTCTACGCTCTTGACCTTTCCCAGCCAGTGGGTGGGGACAACGAGTGCCACACAAAACTTGACTTTGACCAACACCGGCAGTGCCCCGTTGACGATTTCAAACCTCGCCATCAATGGAGATTTTGCTCAGACGAACGCCTGCGGTACAAGCCTGGCGGCACGCGCGAACTGCACGATCACGGTCACCTTTGCGCCGACTACTGCGGGGGCGCGATCAGCTATGGTCACGATCACCGATAACGCCGCGGGCAGTCCGCACACGGTTGCGCTTTCAGGGACAGGAACGGACTTCAGCATCACGATTGCGCAGGGATCCCAGGCCACGGTCGTCGCCGGCCAGACGGCGACTTACAATCTGGCGCTCAGCGGCACCTCGGGATTCACCGGGACCGTGGCGCTCACCTGCGCCGGCGCACCGAGTCTCTCGACGTGCACAATTACGCCTTCGTCGCTTTCTCTGAGCGGAACCAACACCGTGAACACAACCGTGAGTGTGAGCACTACGGCGCGCGGGATGGCTGTGCCTCGCCATCTGCCTCCTCAGCCGATCGTACCTTTGAGGGTACCCGTCGGGTGGCTGGCGCTAGCGGTGCTGCTGGCGAGCGCGACTTTTGCACGGCGCTGCCGTCCGAGAGGCCTTGAACCGGTGCGCCTCGAATTTGTGACCGTCCTGCTTTTCGTCACAATGCTCGCGACCGGGGCACTTATTTCGTGCGGGGGGAGTGGCACGCCGCTGCCGCCTCCAGGCACGCCCACCGGCACGTATAGCCTGACTGTCACGGCGATGGCCGCGTCCGGGTCGGCCACGCTGACCCACAAGACCACGCTCACCCTGACGGTGAATTGAACGATTCGCCACCGAAGCAATCAGGGCTTGCTTATCGCTCGCATGACGTTTCACGGTAACCCTTCCGTAATCGGATAAGGGAAGGGTTGCCGACAATAGGAGACGTTGAGCGGTGATCCGATCGGTGATGGTCGTTTATCTCCCGATCGTCTTTTCTTCTGCTACCCATTGGACGACTATCCCGCACGTCTTGCCAAAGGATGGCGATTCGCGGTTCTTGTCATGCTGTCCCCTCTCTCAGTAAGGATGCCGTGAGAGAGGCTCCGCGACGACGCAGCTGGCGGATTGATAGGGTGTGCAGGATCAGCGCGAGAGGCACGCCGAAAGTGGGCACAAGCACTAGCGGATACAAGAGAAGCGGAGACCCGGCAGTCGCTGATCCACTTGATGGCGCCGCCTGCAGCTGAACAACCCCGCTAGTCACGCCCATACTGACTGCGTTCACCAGATCGACGATTCCCAAAATGTTCCAACCCAACGCGAGTCGACGAACGAACGGCGAATTCGACCGAAGACCAAGCGCCAGCGGGATAGCCAGCACGCCCACAAGTGCGTCTCCAATTCCGGCGGGCAAAGCGAAGTATCCCGGCAGGAATCCCCGTGACCAGCCCCGACTCCGCAGGCTGCTGCGGCGGCAGCCAGTTTTGGTAAACGCTAGGCGACAAGGGAGGACCTATTTCCCAGAACCCCGTTTCTGGCCCGCGAGACGAAGCGCTGAAGGATTACTTCCGTGTTGAAACGACAACTCGTCTATTCAGAAGCCGAGCATGGAATTTGCGCGGCATGGTTACTTAGCGTGCTTGGATTTCTGTAGCGGCGCCAGGTTTCTAGCGAACCTGTCCTACGATGAGCGTGATGTCGTCCCGCTGTTCACCTGGATTGAACCTGCGAACGTCGTCGACAACGGAGTCAATTAGGGCTCGCGGAGAGAGTGCGCGATGACGGTGTAAAGATTCGATCAACCGGTGATCACCGAACTCTTCCCCGGAATCGTTGAAAGACTCGGTTGCCCCGTCGGTATAGAGAAAGAGGGTATCGCCCGGGAATAGCTGGCATTCTTCGAGAGCGCAGTCCCATTGGTTGAAGAGCCCGAGGACAGTGGCGGTTGAGCTGAGCCGTTCCAACGAGCCATCTCGCCGAAGAAGCAGAGCAGGTAGGTGGCCGCAATTGGCATAGCGAAGGCGGCGCGACGCGTCATTGTACTCAGAGAAGAAAAAGGTGGCGTAGTCGCTGTCGGCAGTGTTTTCGAAGAACAACTGGTTCACGGAACGCAGAAACTTGTTCAGCTGCTCAGTGGCGGTGGCGCACTGGCTGCGCAGATTGGCTTGCAGGTTGGCCATCAGCAACGCGGCGGCCATGCCTTTTCCGGCGATGTCAGCGATGACCAG
>DATJKY010000126.1:0-5915 GCA_035490955.1 Terriglobia bacterium
CTGCCGCCTGCCTTACGATCTGCATTGGTTGTACAGCCCCCGCGCCACCCTTTCGTGCCGTTTCCGCCCCTCCGGCAGACCTTCTAAGGCAAAGCTCTAGCTGAGGCTGCCCCCGGATGCCTACTGTGCGAAGTTCCTGGACAAAAACCAGATTCGCTTGACAATGGGTCTTTTGCAGGTGTAAAAATAGGGCGTCATAAGAAATTGTAGAGAATCGTAACCCCGGTCGTAAGTTTAGGTTGGACTGGCCGCTGTCGAGGTCTAACGCCAACATGAACCCCGTAAATATCGAAATGTAGGCGAGGCGACGAAGAGGATTACGCCTCGTGCCGGGCCCCTACCCTGAGCGTCGGTCGAATTGAGATCTGAGACAGGAGGTTCCCATGCGTAAGCTTTTCCTGGCCGTTCCCGTAGGAGTGTGCCTGTGCTTCCTGCCGGGACTCTCGTTTGCTCAAGGCAACCTTGGCGCGATCACGGGATCGGTGCTGGACCCCTCCCGCGCGGTGATTCCCGATGCAGCCGTCACGATCACGGAGACCGCAACCAACGTGAAGTCCAACGTCAAAGCCACGAGCGCGGGGTATTTTCGCGTTCCCGTACCGCCCGGAACATATAAAGTGGAAGCGAAGAAGGAAGGGTTTAAAGTAGGCGTAGCGGAAAACGTCCGGGTGGGGGTGGCCGAAGTAGTCGCAATTGACATCACCCTCCAGGTCGGTAGCACCACCCAGTCCGTGAGGGTGGCCTCCGAAGCGCCTCTGCTTACCACAGCGACGGCAGAAGTCGGAAGCGGCGTTAGCCCTACCGAGTTTGCGACGCTGCCCATCCTTGTAGACGACGGGGGGCGGCAACTTCAGACCTTCATTTTCACCAGCCTTCCCGGCACAGTCGGCGATCCGTTCTCAGGATCAATCAATGGCGGGCAGTTGTTCAGTTCGGAGATTCTCATCGATGGCATGTCCATCGCCCGATTTGACTTAAACGGCGGGAGTCTGGTCGAGTTCAGCCCCTCCACGGACGCCATCGGTGAGTTCAAGGTGCAGCAATCTAACTATTCTGCCGAGTACGGAGAGACCGGCGGCGGCATAGCAAACTTCAGCATGAAGTCGGGAACGAACGCGTTCCACGGTACGGCTTACGATTACTTGAAGAATGATGCTCTGAATGCGGCGGGTTTCGAGAACAATGCCTTCGGCCAGCCGAAACAGACCATCAAGGAGAACAATTTCGGCGGCACGTTAGGCGGACCAATCCGGAAAAACAAGGCCTTCTTTTTCGCCGCCTACGAAGGCGACCGCTACCGCAGCTTTAATATAGGAAGCTTGGTAACCTTGCCTACCGTCCCCATGAAGCAAGGCGACTTCAGCGCCTGGCTGAACGACACGGATAGCGGCACCCAGACCCAGATCGGAACCGACGCGCTCGGCCGCCCGGTCTTGCAGAACGAGATTTATGATCCGACCACCACCCGCAACGTGACGGCCGGCCAGGTCGACCCTGTCACCAAGCTTGTCGCTCAGCAAGACGCCACTATCCGTGATCCGTTCGCCTTCGGCGGCAACTTGAACGTTATTGATCCCGCGAAGTTCAGCTCCGCATCCTCCCAGCTTCTGAGTCTGTATCCAAACCCGCAGTTCAGTTCGTTGATCCGGAACCAGCCCGGCTATGCCGGCTGCTGCCCTATCCTCACCGTGGACAAGGCAAGTGGAAAGATCGACTACGTCATCAACGACCACCATCGACTGGCGGGCTCGTTCACCTGGACGCGGCGCAACCGCTTCAATCGGAATGCTACCTCGTTCCCACCTTTCCCGGGTTTCCCACTGAACCCTGTCAAGCAGCAGATCGTCGGGGGACCCCAGCTTCGCCTCTCCTACGATTGGACGATCAACGACCATACCTTGAACCGAATAGCCTTTGCTTATAACCGCTTCAACAATCTGAACAACATAACGCCCAACGCGAAGTATACTCCTGCCCTTGGAATTCCCGGCATCTCCAACGACTGCTTCCCCACCTTCCGGTTTAGTGGACACGTCGGCCAGCTCAACCGCTTCGGCGTGAGCTGCGTGAACATCGATCCCTCGGAAAGCTACCTCGTGCAGGACACCTTGTCGTACCTGCGGGGCAAGCACAGCTTCAAGTTTGGCGGCGAATACGTCCATTACCGCTACAACACTTTCGAGCCCGGCGCGCTCTCCGGTAGCTTCAATTTCTCTGACCGCGAAACATCACTGCCGGGTTTCACCAATCAAACCGGACATCCGTTTGCGAGTTTCATATTGGGCGGCGCAGACAGCGCGACCCGATCCGTGTATACAACTGAACCCGGCTACCGGCAAGGCTTCATCGCTTTATTTGTTCAAGACGACTGGAAGGCAACTCCCAAGCTAACGCTTAATCTGGGCCTACGCTGGGAGATCCCTCTGCCGCAGACGGAGGCGTTCAACCGGATGTCGGGCATCGATAACACTCTGCCCAACCCCGACGCCGATGGCTTCCCCGGAGCCGTGACCTACCTCGGAAACTGCCCGACCTGCAACGGCCGCACTTCGTTCCAAGACTCTTACTACAGAGAAGTAGGGCCGCGCTTCGGAGTGGCTTACAACGCCGCGAAAAATCTGGTGCTGCGCGGCGGCTACGGAATCTCCTATAGCCCTCCCATCTGGAACAATTTCGGAACGCACAACATCCAAGGGTTCAATGGCACAGTGAATGTGGCGAAGGGCACTTCGCCGACGGGCTTCACCCTGGATCCTGCCACCTACTGGTCCACCCTCACCGGCGCGCCCCTGCCTCCCTCGGCCTTGGTGGGGCTCCCGCCCTTCCAGGGCCCTCTGCCGGACCGCAGCCCGACGATCGCCAACGGCACCGGGATCGACTTCCTTCCACTGAAGTCACTGGCCCAGCCCTACACGCAAAACTGGAGCGCAGGCTTCCAGTATCAGTTTCCCCGTGACATCGTATTGGAAGCCGACTACGTGGGTTCGAAAGGCACGCGTCTGCTCCAAAGCATGTTCTCCAATATGTTCAACCAAGCGCCTTCGCAATACATGCCGCTGGGCGACATTCTGGCCATGCCGCTAGCCGACGCCCTTGCCGATCCAGCTACCGCCGCCACGCTTGCCCAGTACGGCATCACCAAGCTTCCCTACCCGAGTTTCGCCACCACCAACTTCAACCCCACAGTGGCCCAAGCCCTGCGACCATTCCCCCAATACGACGTGGTGACCAACAACTTCCCAACCATGGGGCTCTCGACTTATAACTCATTGCAAGTCTCGGCGCGCAAGCGTACCTCCCACGGCCTCAGCTTCATTGCCGCCTACACCTACTCGAAAACACTAACGAATAGTGACACCGCGCTCTATTACCCCACCGGGGGGTTCGGGATTTACAACTTCGGCCAGAACTTCTACGATCGACGGGCAGAGAAGTCCATTGCCGCATTCGACTATCCGCAGGTCTTCAAGTTTACCTGGATCTATGAGCTGCCCTTCGGCAGCGGCAAGCACTGGCTGAATTCGGGCGGGCGGCTCAACTACCTCGTGGGCGGCTGGACGGTGACCGGCATCCAGATCTATCGATCCGGCACTCCGCTTTCCATCGTCACGGAACAGTGCACGGGGATTTACAGCGGTGCTTATGGAGACGGGTGCAGCGTGCGCGCCAACATCGTGCCGGGAGTCCCACAAACGATGCCGCTGAAGGGCCTGGACGCCGTCAACGGAACACCCTACCTGAACCCCGCCGCCTTCGTTGATCCACCGCTGTCGCCCAACAACGGCTACGCAATGGAGTTTGGCTCGGCGCCACGCTTTTTGCCAAACATCCGTGGTCCCGGATTTCAAGGCGAGGACTTCGGCGTACTCAAGGATACACGCTTCGGTGAACGATTTGACTTTCAGGTCCGCGCCGATTTCTTTAACGTGTTCAACCGCACAGGACGCGGAGACCCTGTTACTGACGTGGACGGTGGATCCTTTGGTCTGATTTTCGGTCCGGCGCACGGGCCGCGTATCATCCAGCTCGCCATGCGGCTGAATTTCTGAGAGCCCACGGCAGGGGCGATGTGCAGTTCGCCCCTGCCAACCGGGCCCCCAGACCTACCACAAGATGCGCAGCAAATGCTCGAGGACTCCCCCTTCGCACCCAGCCTGGGGCGGACTGTTGTAAACTGAGTCGTGCTGATGCTTCCTATCCCCGCAAAGCGGATTTTCTCCGGGACCACTGTAATCGTAAGTGCGCTAATGCTGTCCCTTCTTGGTGCTTGCCGGCGAGCGGAACAGCGACCGGTACCGAGAGTACGTGACGCCAACATTCTGCTCATCACTCTGGATACGACGCGTGCGGACCACCTGAGCTGTTACAACCCGCAAGGCGCCGAGACGCCTCATCTGGATGGCCTCGCGACCCGGGGTGTGCGCTTTAACCACGCGACAGCTCAAGTGCCGCTCACTTTGCCTTCGCATGCCTGTATCATGACAGGCGCCTATCCACCCGTTCACCGGCTGCGTGACATGGGCGGGTTTATTCTCGACAAATCACATCCTACTATCGCCTCCGTCGCGCAGACGGCGGGCTTTCAGACTGCGGCGTTCGTCGGCTCGCGCGTCCTCAGCAGCCGGTTCGGCCTTTCCAACGGCTTCGCCACGTACGACGACGATATGGGCGGGGAGACCGAGGAGGGCAAACTGCCCGGTGTCTACCCGGAACGTCGAGCAGCCGTGGTCACCGATCGCGCCTTAGCGTGGCTGAACCAGAACGGCCGAAACAGGTTCTTCCTCTGGGTCCACTACTACGATCCCCACGCTCCCTATGATCCTCCCGAACCTTTCCGGCACGAGTACTCGAAAGACCCCTACTCCGGCGAGATCGCCTACATGGACGAGCAGGTAGGCAGACTGCTCGAGGGACTCGATCAACTGGGTCTGGTTTCCCGCACTTTGGTCGTTGCTATCGGCGACCACGGTGAGAGCCTGGGCGAGCACGGGGAGCTGACGCATGGCGTCTTCCTGTACGAGTCGACGACCCGCGTTCCACTGATCATCGCCGGCCCGGACGTGCCCGCAGACAAGGTCATTAACGACCAAGTGCGTTCTATCGATGTTATGCCTACAGTGCTTGCCTTCCTGAATCTAGCACCCAGCACGGAGGCGCAGGGGGTCAGCCTGTGGCCGCTCATCCGGCAGGGCCTCAAGGTGCGCTCGAATTATGCTTACATGGAGACCCTCTACCCTCGCACCTACATGCGCTGGTCGGAACTGCGCGCCATGCGCACCGACGGCTGGAAGCTCATCCTTGCGCCTCGCCCTGAGCTTTACGACCTAAGTCGCGACCCGAGCGAGATCAGCAACCTGATCGTGCGCAACCCGGCAGACGCCGATCAGCTTCAGAAGAAGATTTGGGAAGTGGCAGGGCAGTCTCAGCACGAGAAGGTGGTCTCTAGCCCTGTGGACCCGCAGACCCGTCAGGAGCTGGAATCACTGGGGTATGTCAGTGCGGGAACACCGCGTGAGATCCAGCTCGGAACCGATGCGCCGGACCCCAAGGATCGGGTGTCCGTGCTGAAGACGCTAAACGAGGTGGAGAAGCTGATCAGCCAGAGGAGCTACGCGCGCGCCGCGCAATTGATGCAGCAGGGTGTCAGGCAGGATCCCTCCAATCCCCTGGGACTGCTCTACCTCGCCGTTGCCTATGAGAGTATCGGACAGATACAGCGAGCCGTCCAAGTGTACGAGCACGCCATTGCGCTCAAGTTGGGCACCGACCAGACTTATTCCCGCCTCGGCAAGGCCTACCTGCGGCTTCACGAGCTTGACAAAGCTGTCGCTGCAATGACTCGCGCCAGCGAGCTGAATCCGACTGATACGGATAACCTGCGCAACCTGGGCACGGCTTATCTAGAACTCGGCCGT
>DATJKY010000127.1:0-6552 GCA_035490955.1 Terriglobia bacterium
GGCTTGAACGTCTTGATCAGGTCGTTGTACATCACGAACACGGCCAGAAGCAGCAGGAACGCCATACCGACCTGGGCAACGCGCTCCTTCACCTTCATGCTGAGATCGCGGCGGATGAGGCCCTCAACCAAGAGCAGCAGAATGACTCCTCCGTCCAGGATAGGAATGGGAAGCAGGTTGAAGATTCCTAACTGCAGACTGATAAACGAGACTAACATAAGAAGGGAGGACATACCCTCCTTGTAGGCCTCGCCGGAGAGCTGCGCGATCCCGATCGGCCCGGAGATCGAGCGCGCCGACATTCTTCGGGTCAGAAGCTTGCCCAGGAAATCGAGCGTTACGAGGCAACTTCGAAAGTTATCCTCCAGGGAAGCCGTGAACGCTGCCCCCCAAGACAACTGGCGCACGACAACCTCGCGTCGAAAGCCCACGCCAATGCGCCATTTCTTCTCGCCCTCACCGTTAACGTCGGCATAGATCGGTTGGACGTGAAAATGAAGTTCTTTCCCCTCTCTCTCGACGGTGAAGTCAGCCGATTTACCCTGACCCAATTGCAAAGCCCGAACCAGGGCTCCCGAGCCGGAGATTTTGTGACCGTCGAGCGCGATAATGCGGTCGCCAGACTTCAGGCCCGCCTGGGCGGCTGGAAGGCCTGGTTCGACGGGATCCGCGACAGTCGGGGTGTCTGGAGCCCAACCTGCATACCCGATTTCGTCCTTTCCTTCCGCCTTTGGTGTGATCGTGAGGCTCAAGCGCTGGCCGTCGCGCTCAACCTCCAAGGGCACTGCTTCACCTACGCTCGTAGCGATTTTGGGCATCACGTCTTCCCACTTAGGATTCGCGATGCCATCCAGCCGGACGATCAGGTCCCCGGCGAGCACTCCGGCCCGCCCAGCGGGAGAGGCGGGATCCACGTCGCCCACCCGAGCCGGCTGCTCGTCATACGCGGGCTTCTGAAAGTGATAACGATAAAGCCCCGCCAGCAGCACGATCGCCAACAGGACGTTCATCGCCGGCCCCATGATGGCGATGATGAAGCGCTGCCATCGCGGCTTGCCCAGGAACTCTGCGGGATCGCCCGTACGCGGCTGGGAAGGGTCTTCTCCCCACATCTTCACGTAGCCGCCGAACGGCAGAGCGCTGACCCGGTAATCGGTATCTCCTTTCTTGAAGCCAAAGAGGCGCTTCCCAAAGCCCAAGGAGAAGGTCAGAACGCGAACTCGAAACCGCTTCGCAGCCATGAAGTGGCCGAGTTCGTGGATGAAGATCATGAAACCAAGGACGATCACCACCACGACGGCGTCGGTAAGGAAATTCCAGAACATGCTTAGTCTTCAGCTTTCGCTACAATTTCCCTGGCGCGCTGCCGCGACTGCTGGTCGCATTCTACCACGTCCTGCAGGCGGTTCAGCCGGACCATCGGGGTCTGACTCATAACCTCTTCAATCACTCGTGGTATGCGAGTGAAACGCAACCGGGATTCGAGAAAGGCCTCCACGGCGATCTCATCGGCGGCATTCAGAGCACAGGGCAAAGCGCCGCCCTTCTCCAGGGCTTCACGACCAAGTTCCATACACGGAAAGCGTTTCACGTCCGGTGGCTGGAAGTGCAGACGTCCGGTGGCTGTGAGATCCAGACTCAAGCCGCCGTTTACCGTCACCCGGTCTGGATAGGTGAGGGCGTACTGTATGGGAATGCGCATGTCTGCCACACCGAGTTGAGCGATGACCGCCCCATCTCGAAATTCTATCATGGAATGAACAATTGATTCGGGATGGATCAGGACGTCAATCTGCGCCGATTTCAGTCCGAACAGCCAATGAGCTTCGATGATCTCCAGCCCCTTGTTCATGAGCGTTGCCGAATCGACGGTGATCCGTCCTCCCATCTTCCATATCGGATGCTTGAGGGCCTGCACGGGAGTTATGGAATCGAACTCTCGTCTCGGGGTGCGGAGGAAGGGGCCGCCGGAGCCCGTCAGAATCAGACGGCGCACCTCGTGACCTTTGCCGGCTCGAAGGCATTGATGAACCGCGCTGTGCTCACTGTCGATGGGAAGGATCTCCACTCCCCGCTCCCGCGCCACTCGCATCACCAATTCGCCGGCAACAACCAGAACCTCTTTATTAGCCAGGCCTACCGCCTTACCAGCCCGAATCGCCTCAAACGTCGCTTCCAGGCCGGTCACGCCTTGGGAAGCGGAAACTACGAAATCCACGTCGGGAAGCGTCGCGGCTTCCAGCAGCCCTCCGCGTCCCGACAGGATGGTTAATGGGTGCCGGTAACCCCTGGCCCGGAGTTCTTGGCGCAGAGGTTCCACACTCTCCTGGCTGCCCACAGCTATCAGTGCGGGCTGGAACTTCAGTATCTGTTCGGCGAGGACGATCAGATTCTTTCCCGCTGTCAGGGACACCACGCGGAAGCGGTCGGGGAGACTCGCGACCACACGCAAGCAGTTCTGGCCCACTGAGCCTGTTGAGCCGACAATGCAAAGTCGTTTCATAGAAGGGGTGTCAGACTAAAACCTGAAACCTAAAGCCAGCATCGACCACAAGGCCGGAATAGCAAAGAGCAGGCTATCCATACGGTCCAGCAGACCCCCATGCCCCGGCAACAGGGCTCCCGAATCCTTGATGTTCGAACCCCTCTTCAAGGCCGATTCCGCCAAGTCTCCTGCCTGTCCGGAGGCGGCGATCAATCCCGCCACGATAATGACCCGCCACCAGTCTACCCCATGCCACCGCCATTGAGCGAAGGCCCAGCCGATCAATAGGCTGCCCAACAAACCACCCACGGAACCTTCCACGGTCTTGTTTGGTGAGACACGTGGAAACAGGGGAGTGCGACCCAGGGCTCTGCCGATAAAGTAGGCAAATGCGTCTCCGGCCCAGATGATCAGGAAAAGGAACACCAACAGATCCCGTCCCGGGCGCGAACCGGCAAAGGGTCGGGTGGCTACCGCTGTGCCCGTCAAAGCCCAAACGGAGGCTATCGCAAGGCGCGAGTCGAATCCGAGGGGAACCAAGCATGAAAGAGCAAATCCGACATAAAGGATCCCAAGAAGTGTCGACGATACCGTCCCCATGTACTCTGTCACATCTTTGGTACGAAGGAGGGCTAGAAACATCGTTGCCAACACTGCCGAAGCCAGCAGAACGGGTACCAGAAAGCCCCTGCCTTTCAGATCGACGCATTGGGCGACGCATAGAGCCCCGCCCGCCGCATAGGCGATAATAGGTAGGCCCCTGGCACCTGTCTGGCGGGCGATCGCGAGGTATTCGTAAAGGTTACGCCCCACCACAGCCAACAGAACCATCAGGAAGAGCCACAAGGGTGCCCCGTAGAGCACATATAAGGCCGGCGGAATGAGGACCAGAGCCGTAAGAATGCGTAGCAGCATGAATAGTGAATTGTGGGTGTTGAATAGCAAATGGCAAATTAAAGTCCGATGAGGCGTTATTCACAATTCATCATTCACTATTCCCCCGGCGCCTAATCCCAGTCCTCCGTATCGCCGCTCACGCTTCTGGAAGTCCAGGATGGCCCAGAAGAGGTCTTGCTGGGTGAAGTCCGGCCAGAGCGTGTCTGTAATCCAGATCTCCGAATAAGCTACCTGCCAGAGCAGAAAATTGCTCAGTCTCATTTCACCGCTCGTACGAATTAGCAGGTCAGGGTCAGGCAAATCGCGGGTGTAGAGGTGTTGGCCGAAAGTAGTCTCATCGATTGTCATGCTGCCGTTACGCTGCAGGTGCTCGGTCAGGCTCCGCACGGCATCGATCAGTTCGGCCCGGGCTCCGTAATTAAGGGCCAGAGTCAGGCGCAGCCCGCTGTTTTCTCGCGTCCGTTCCAAAGCCTGTTGCAAGTCGCGCTGGACTGGTCCGGGCAGTTCCGCGACACGCCCAATCATCCCCAGTCTGACGTTCTGCCTGTTGAGCTCGCCAATCTCCTTCTTGAGGTACTCGCGCAGCAATCCCATCAAGAGCTTAACCTCAGTATGGGGACGTTTCCAGTTCTCCACCGAGAAAGCATAGAGCGTCAAGTAAGGCACACCGAGGCGCGCGCAGGCTTCCACCGCCTGCCTGACGGCGCGAATTCCGGCGCGGTGCCCGGCAATGCGCGGCAGACGACGACGCTTGGCCCAGCGACCGTTGCCGTCCATGATCACCGCGATGTGCCGCGGCAGGCGCTCCAAGTCAATCTGGGCCAGCAGTTGGGCTTCGGAAATCTTCACCGTAGGCCTGGGTGTGAAGGCAGTTGACTTTGAGACTACAACTTACCACGTCGGGTTCGAGGGCCGCAAGTGTCACCGCGGGCGATTGCCCCTCCATCTGGTATTATGACTGTGCCGTCCGTAAACAGAAGCGGGGTTGGCGGCACCGATGCCCAATGGACTAAGAGACTTATAATAGTTTGGTTATTCAGCGGTTGCCATGGCCAGTCGCCGGCAGGTAGTCTAGGGACAACGGAGAGTTGATGTGCTGCATCCGAAAGGCAGTAGGGGATACAATCCATGAGGTTGGGATGCCGGATACTTGTCGTTGCCGTTCTCGGTTGGTGCGTTCAACTGGGCGGGCAATCCCCCGTCTCGAGCGGCGCCGGCTCAGGTCCTACGAATACGCCCAGTATTCTCTCCGTACCTCCAGGTGAGGATCTGGTATTGGAACTGAAGTCGCCTCTCAACAGCAAAACGGCTCGCAAGGGGGACGTCGCCGACTTCTCCACCACCAGCGAGGTTGTGGTCGGTGCACAGGTGGCGATCCCGCGCGGCACCGCGGTGCACGCAACGGTAACGCAAGCCAAGAAGGCGGGGACGCTGAAGAAGCCCCACCTTCAACTGCAATTCAATGAGATCGTGCTTGCCGACGGCACCCATAAAACTCTTTCCGCCGATCTCATGCGCTCCGGCTTCCTGCAAGCCACGGGTGAGCGCAGCAAAGCACAAATAGTGCGTACCGTCGCCATCACGGCTGCGCCTCCCACCATCCTTGGCGCCATTCTCGGTGGGGCCCAAGGCGCAGCTCAAGGGGCCGCTGTCGGGGCCGCTATCGGCGTCGTCGCGGTGCTCATGCAACACCCCCCGGATCTCGATTTTCCGGCCGGCATGCAATTTGAAATCGAGCTGACCAAGCCTCTCGATGTCCCGAGCACCGCGGTGCCTCACCCACAGCTTGCAGCCAGCCCGCCGCCGCCCTTGCCCCCGGCAGGCCCCGTTCCGACGGAAGACCCCAAGAGCGTGGTTCCGCCGGCGAGCCAATCTGGACCGCTTCCTGCGGACAACCCGGATTCGAATTCGGGCAGCAAGCCCACCGAAACTGCGACTTCGGAGGCAGACCAGACCCAGCCCCCCGTCCCAGGCGCATCCTTGAGCCCTGCCCTGCCGGCAACCCCCAACACTGGCGGGTTCAAGTTGAAAGTGGATGTAAACCTGGTCGTGGTCGAGGCTACCGTGCGCGACGAGCGCGGCCAGGTGGTCGACAATCTGAAACGCGAGAATTTCCGCATTTATGAGGACGGCGTTGAGCAGCAGATCGTCCAGTTCTCGCGCGATGAGCTGCCTTTGGCGGTGGCCCTCGTCTTGGATCGCAGCGGCAGCATGGGTCCGGTTCTGCGCCAAGTCCGCGATGCGGCGTACGACACGCTTTCCCAGCTCAAGCCGAACGATGAGGTGGCGCTCTTTGCCTTTGCCTCCTCGAGCAAGCGCCTGGAGGATTTGACCACCGACCGACAGCGCATCGCCGACGATATTGCGGGGATTTACGCCGGCGGCAGTACCAACATCACAGATGCTCTGTTCGATGCGGCGCTCTACCTCGGCCGCGCTGCGGCCAACCGGCGCCATGCCGTCATCCTGGTTTCCGACAACGACGGCACGGTTCAAGGTTTCGCGAGCGAGAAAGACGTCATCCGCATGGCTCTCGAAACCGAGACCTCCATTTACAGCATCAAGGTCAAGGCTGGGGGGGCCTCCCGGGCCTTGAACTTGCCACTTGCTCTACCCAATGCGCTCCCCGGGACTGGTTCGGTGCCCAAGATGGCACGGGAGACCGGCGGTGAAGTGATCGACACCCACACAACCGGCTCAGTGCAGTCGGCCATGGCCACGGTGATTGCGCGACTCAAGCAGCGGTATACACTGGGCTATAGCAGCACCAACCGCCGGCGCGACGGAAGCTTTCGGCAGATCGATGTTCGAGTTGTTGGCGGCTCGACGAGCACCTCGGTGAAATATACGGTCTACGCCCGCCGAGGCTACTACGCTCCCACGGAACACACTGCGGCTCAAGCCGCCCAGACTGCCGCGTCAAAATGACAATGGACCGCGTGGCAGATCTCAAGAACAAGCTCGAAGAATACATCGCGACCGGCGCCCGCCTTGGCTGACTCCTCATCCCTGAAGCGTGCCAGGTGCTCGTCTACCGGCCTGGCAGGGCCGTGGAGGTACTAGACCACCCCGAGCCGGTTACCGCTGACCCCGAGCTTACTGGGTTTGTTCTGGACTTGAGGTGAATCTGGGATCCAGAGAGCTAACGACGAGCTCACAGTGTATCGATC
>DATJKY010000128.1:0-11818 GCA_035490955.1 Terriglobia bacterium
AGGAAGATATCCCGCTATTGGTCCGCCATTTCATTCAGCACTTTGCCCAGCGCATGAAAAAAACCATCGACTCCATCCCTTCCGAAACCATGGATAAGCTGTGCTGTTACCACTGGCCGGGCAACATCCGCGAACTACAGAATGTGATCGAGCGTGCGGTAATCCTAACAACAGGGCGCATACTGAAGGTGCCTCTCACCGAGCTGAGATCTCGTGCGGCGCCGACCAACCCCGGGAAGCACGACACGCTGGAAGAAGCCGAGCGAAAACACATCGTGACCGTTCTAAAGGACACGCATTGGGTTCTCAGTGGACCTAACGGCGCAGCGGTTCGTCTGGGGATGAAGCGTACTACACTGCAGCACCGCATGCGAAAGCTCGGCATCGCCCGCCCCGGCATGTGATTGGACGCTTTCCCTTCCTCTACGAAAGGTAATTGGGGTGCTTATTGGTGCCGGCGTGAGAAGGGCCGCATGCTCAGGTCCCGGGGAAGCGGACGGATGATTTCAGTAGGCATGCCTCTGCTGCTGGCCGAAGGTCAGTCCCCGTTGAAGCAGCAGGAGAGCCCATCGGCAGCCGGAATTCCTTTACCAATCCGCTCGCTAACGCTTATTGCGGGCTACGGCCCCTTCCAGAGCCTCGCGGATGAATCGCTGGTAGGGAATACCCCGTGCCCTGGCACGGCTCTTGACCGCCTTCAGCAAAGGCTCCGGCAGCCGCATGTTGACCCGCGCCCCCTTCTTCTCGAATTCGAACCGAACAGGTTTTGCGCCGGAAAGGTCATATTCCGTCAGATCGGCGGCGGCGACGAAGGCCTCCGCCTCTTTGTCACTCTTAAAGGTTGGGATTCTCTTTTTCATAGTGCCGAATTTCCTTCCTGTGCATGTAGCGGGCGCTGATGGGTCGGATGTACCGCTTGCCTTTCTGCTCGCGGATCGTGAAGACCAGAAAAACATGGCGTCCCCCGGCAGTCCGGCCGATGGCCTTGAAGCGAGTTTCCGCGACGGAGTGCGCTTCATCCGGCAGGATCATGATCGGCCGTATGAAAAGGGATTCGACCTCTTCCCCTGAGACGCCGTGCTTGAGACATTTGCTGCGGTTCCCATCGTCCCAGTCAAAACCCGCTAACGCCCCTTCCACTCAGCTATCATGACATTCGTATGGACGTGTGTCAATACCACAAAATGGCGCCGCCCCGATGATATGCTTCACCGCTTCTCCATATGTTTTGCACGCAAGACGGCCCGGGCTTCGCCCTCAGCGCGCTCCAAAATTGCCGGGGGAACGGATTATCCTCGCCCGAGTGTGCGATTCGAAACCAGCTTCGAGGCTAGGCGAAAGTTTCTGGTGGTCGGCCTCTGGGATCTTCACCGTTTGGCTGGCGGCCATTTGGCCACCTCCATCCCCGGAAGGGGCTCTCTGCGACCGACCTAACAAGCGTGGCTAGCTGTCGGCTCGCTCGGAAATAGCGGCGCGCCGGACGAGGGCGAGGTCGTTTGCTTCCGCCGAGACATGAGGTGCTCCATGCGCCGGTGGGCCGCCTCGGAGATGACATAATCCGGTGGACACCCAAGCCGGGGTTCGGGGTCCGGGATTCAGGGTTCGGGAAAAGATACGAAACCCGAATCCGACCGGGGCAGAGCCTCCATGTGGAGGGCGCTCACCACCAGCTAGCCAGCCTCCGTCACCCGAGCAGCTTCAGGCGCTTGAGGTCGTCCTGCGTCCAGTGCGCCTGCTCCTCAATGATGCTGCGAAGTGTCTTAGGGACGAAGGTGCCGCCGGAAGTATGGAACGGGACGGTTACCCGCCGTCCGTCAGAGTGCTGGTACCGGCGATGACTCCCTCGCTGCAATCTCAAGACGAATCCATCGGCAAGAAGAGCGCGGACCACCTCGCGCGCGGTCAGCGACCGCAGTTTCGAATAATCGATGGCCATGGAGACTGGTTAGACCTCGTTTTCGTCAACGTTTCAATCACAGGTTTCCGTCTCGAATTATCCATGGCCATGGAGGCTTATTACACCGTGATGGCAACGCGCGTGCCTTCGAAAACTTCAACGTCGTCGCCTGGACCATTCGGAAGTGGCTTACCATCCTCGCGAAGCTCATCCACGATCATGTGGATGACCTCATCGATGTTCTTGAGTGCTTCGTCCTCGGTCGCCCCTTGCGTTACGGCGCCAAAGTGGCGCAACGCAGGGCAATACGCGTGATAACCGCCCTCATCTGGTTCTACTACAACCTTGAAAGCATACGTCTTCATGGAAACGTGAACAGCTCACCTCAGAGGGTAACAGGATTGCGCAGCCTGTTCAAGGGCTCTGACGCCCGCGTTCTGACGCCCAGGTATTCTCCTATGATCATCGGACCCTTTCAGTGTACCGGCGTCGCAAGGTTCCCCGTGATTTCCCGGCCTGCTTTGGCGCGCCGAACCGTAAGGTCGATGGCTTCATCGGAAATCTCACCCAGCAAAGTGAGGGAGTAAGAGTAGCGCAGACCCCCCTTTTGGGTCTGCGGCTCGTGAGCTTCGCACGCGCGTCCAGCCTTCTCAGATCAGATGCAGGTCTTGCCCTCCGCCGGTAGTCGTGCCCGGTCGATCACCAGGCCGCAGCGGCGTCTCTGCTCTTCCGGGGAGGCTCCAGGTATTCCGCGGCGCTCGACCAAGTCCAGTCTTCCGGTCTGGCCACGAGCCCTCGGCGTACCGGATTCAGGTGTATGTACTCGACCTTTTCCCAGTAATCCTGCACGGTGCGCAGGGCATGATCGAAGAATCGCGGCTGCCATAGCTCCCCCGCTTCCCCACGCAAACGGCCGAGCGCGTTGGTGGAGGCTAGCTTAACAGATTTCATCGCCTGCGAAATGGTGCGCGGGTAAGGCGGGAACAGAATAGCGTGCCAATGATCGGGCAGAAAGACCCAAGCGGTCACGAGGAACCGCTGTCGACAGCGCACCGCATCGAGGCACCGCGCCAGACACGCAAAGTCGCCGTCAGCGAGATTCTTGCAACTCGGCAGCAGTTTCACGGTTAGGAAGAAGAAGCGCTCGGAAAGGAAAGGACGCCGCAGCCGAGACATGCAGGTCAGGATACGGGCGGGAGGCAGATCTTTCAAGTCTACAAGCCGCAGACCCAAAAGCGGGGTCTGCGCTACTTTGCTGCGAACCGACCTTAACAAACGTGCCTAGCTGTCGGCCCGCCGGTGGCCCTGCGAAGGGTACGCTGGAAGAGGCCCGGCAAGTCGCCCGACTTGCCGGGCCTTTTCGTTTGCCGCGCTTACCTGATGAGGATGTCATAGACGTTGTGCTCCCCAATCCAAAACCAGACATATTCGTCGGGAAACTTCACGGCAAGGGCGCGATACTTGAGGGTCACTCGCGCCGACCAGATTTCTTGCCCCTTGCGCTCGCCGATTTTCTTGAATTGCAGGGAAGGGTGTTGCGGGTTGCTTTTCAGCAAAGCGAATTGCTTGTCAGCGCGGGCGCGGATGTCGGCGGGCAGGGCGTTATAGTCGTTCCAAAAGTCCGCGTTCGCCCGGTGGATCATGGCGCGGGCCGCTAGAGTGGTTTGGTGTTTCCGGCCTTGTGGTCGGCGAGGGCGCGGGTGATGCGCTCGTCGATGCGCCCGGCGTCAAGATCAGCCTTAAGCCGCGCGTCGATGGGCTGCGGGTCGTACTGGTCGAGCCATGCGTACAATTCGGCCAACTGCTGCGGCGTCAGCGCGGCGATAGCGCGTTCGATCTCCTGTACCGTGGTCAAGCTCATGGTGCCTCTTGATATTGGAAGCCGGGGAAAAGATTAGCACGGCGCGGGCGGAGAGTTCAACGCTGGAAAGCTCCTTTTGGGCGCTCGCGGATCAATATTCTGCCTCGGCTTCGGTATTCTGGCCGGGCCGCTTGGGGTCTTCGGACGGCGGGGTCGGGCGGCGTCATGCGGACGGGGAAAAACCAGATGAAGCCGTCCTGGCCGCGCGGGATGCTCTGCTCGAAGATGCAGCCGACAACTGGCCTTCGGGGGTCCTCTCGATCCATGCGGCGCCGCTGTCAATCCAAATGTAGAAAACTCGACGGCACGACTTCGGTCGTGGCGGGAGCGACCTTCCCTCCCGTCGGCTTATGGGCTGCGGAAAAAGGCACTTGCCGGTCTCGTAGAGGCCGCCTTTAGGCGGGCATGTGGTTGAATCTAAGTTGCCGGGCTAAAGCCCGCCGCTACGAAAACCGTCCGAGACCGAGTTTTTCCGCAGCCTCCTTTAAGTCGCTGCTCGACCCAAAAATCAGGGCCTAAAGGCCTTAGGTCATAAGCCGCTGCGTTCGGAACGCCTGAAGGCGTGCCCTGATACAGAACCAGCAGTTTCACACCGCTCTTTACCCCGCCACGTGGCGAGGTAAACTCGCCGCTACCGCGCGCGGAAATTGATGGGGCTGTACCGCAAAATAGTTATTGACAATTCAATACTCCTATGGAAAGCTAAAGGTTGTAGACTAAAGCTCGCGGGGCTTTGCCTGAGACCGAGGGGGCCTGTGGGGGTTTCAGATTCCAAATTCCGGATCCCGAAATAACAGGTAGGCGAACATGCATCTATTTGGTGGCCCGAAGACCCATGCAACGCTCAGGATGAGAGGTATGCTTTTCATCGCACTGCTGGAGGGGAGAGTGGGAAACAAACCCAATGCAGTTAACATGCTTCTTATCAACGGCATACGGCGAAAATGGGAGAAACAAAGCCAAGGGTGATATGTCTTGCGTTATCAGCAACTTAGGGCGAGATTAGGCCGCTTTTTGGCGAAATTTGAATGACATTGAGGCGGCAGACCCATTAAGGATATGAAACAATCCATTTATTTACCATTGCTTAGCAAGGAGGCTTTTGAAACTTGGCTTAGCAAGGAGGCTTTTGAAACTTGGGTTTGCGCTCCGGCGGCGAAGACAAAACCACCTCGCCGCCAGCGGCCCGGCCGCCCGCGGGGACGAAAATAGGTGCAAGTAATGCCATCTCGAAGGGAGGTCGAGCAACGCTCCAGGCTGGCAGGGCCTTGACCGACGCCCGGTATCTGTCCGCCAAAAGTAAGACCGGGAAACTGCCGATACTTAACCTTGGAGAGTCTAGAATCGCCGGCCGCGCGATTCTTAACAGACTCAGACCGTGGGCACTCTCGTGGGGTTACTGCCTCGTCGAGCTAGCCGTTTCGGGCCGCGACGGTCTCTGAGTCCTACTAGTCCAGAACTGGATGCCTTGCAGGGCAACCACCCCTAAGGTTACCGCCATGAAGAATCATGCTTGCGGAACTTGGCGCCCTGCGCCCCACAGCCCGCTCTGCGCTCCAGAGCTTCGAGCGGCGGAGCGGCTTCGGGCGTCGGGGCGCCTCGCACTACACTCATTGTATCGATCGATAGGGCTGCTTGCCACGCTGGTTTGCGCCACCTCTTTGCGGGGTCAACTCCCGACATTGACGCGGATAGACCAGATTCGGCAACTCACTCTGGGGCAGGCCAAACGTGGCTATCCGGTGCGCCTCCGCGCCGTTGTCACCTACTATTCCTCCCAAGGTTTCGACTTTTCGACTCAGGAATCTACCGAGGCTTCCCCCACGCCGGACATGTTCATCCAGGACTCGACGGCAGGCATCTGGGTGAACACACCCGTTGGAGGATCGCCAGCCCAAGCGGGTCAACTCATCGAAATCGAGGGAGTGAGTGAGGCCCCCGACTTCGCTCCGCAAATCGGCAAGCCACACTGGAAGGTGATCGGCCGGGCTCCGATGCCCATTGCTCGGCGAACCAGTTTCGAACGCATGGCGTCTACCATGGAAGACAGCCAGTGGGTGGAAATCGAAGGAACTGTGCGGTCGGCCGAAGAAACAAAGGGAGTCCTCAGCCTGAGCGTGGCAGTGAGCGGTGGCAGGCTGAGGGCGCTGATTCCGGAATTCCGTCAACCGGTTCCGGACGGACTCATCGACACGGAGGTGCGCATCCGTGGTGCGTGCGGCGCGCTCTTTAACCAGAAGAATCAACTCATTGGAGTTCTGCTTTACGTTCCCGGTCTGGATCAGGTGGAGGTCCTGAAGCCTGCCCGGGCAGATCCCTTCGCCGCTCCGGTGCTGCCGATTTCCAGCCCGCAGCAGTTCACACCCGAGGGTGTGTCCGGCCACCGCATCCACGTGCGCGGTGTAGTCAGCTTCCAGCAGCCCGGGAGTTTGCTTTATATCTCTGATGGAGCGGTGGGTCTTCGAGTCGAGACCCGACAGGCCACGCGGGTGCACGCCGGCGACCGCTTGGATGTGCTAGGCTTTCCGCACTTGTCGGGGTCCAGGCCGGTTTTGGAGGACGCCACTTTTCGCGTGATCAGCGGGGGCCCGCCCCCTCGCCCCAGTCCTACAACCGCCAAACAACTATTGGAAGGCGAGTACGACTCTGCGTTGATCTCGATCCAGGCAGACCTGCTGGAGAAGTCACTCCTCCCAGGCAATCAAATCCTGATGCTTCAAGATGACCGTCTCACCTTCAGCGCTTCCTTGGCGGCGTCTAGCGCAGATGACAAGCTCAACTCAGTGCTTGCCGGCAGCCGCCTCCGGGTGACCGGGGTGTGCGTTGCACAGAAGGACGAGAACGGGAGGAACCAGTCCTTCCGCATCCTTTTCGACGACTCCTACGACCTCATTATTCTCAAGCAACCATCCTGGTGGACGACGAGGCATGCTTCCAAGGTATTAGAGTGGGCGGCTTTGATTTTCCTGGCGGTGCTGGTCTGGGTAATTGTCCTGCGGCGGAAGGTGCGCGAGCAAACCGAGACCATGCGTCAGCGGCTGGAACGCGAGACGGCACTGGAAGAGCAGCACCGGGATTTATTTGAGAATGCCAACGACTTGATTCAAAGCGTGGACCCGCAGGGAAAGTTCCTCTACGTCAACCGCGCCTGGCGAGAAACGCTGGGTTACCGGGAGGACGAACTCGGGGCGCTCACGCTTTCTAGCGTCATTCATCCTGACTGCCAGCCACACTGTCAAAGCCTGTTCGAGCGGGTGGCCACTGGAAAGCCGCTTGAGGGAGTGGAGGTCCAATTCGTCACTAAGGGCGGCGAGAAAGTGATTCTGGAAGGCAACGCCAATTGCCGCTTCGTCAATGGCAAGCCCGTGGCCACGCGGGGCATTTTTCGGAACATCACCGCACGCAAGCAGGCTGAGGAGTCACTGCACCGGGAACGCAGTCTGCTACGAATGTTAATTGATAGCACGCCGGACTACGTCTACGTCAAAGACACTGCAAACCGATTCCTGCTCGCGAATGCCTCACTCGCCCACCGCATGGGCCAGGCGACGGCAGAGGACCTCCTGGGGAAAACAGACCTTGACTTTTACCCCAAGGAGCTAGCCACGAAGTTCATCAGTGACGAGCAAGAAATCATGCGGTCTGGTCGAGCTGTGGTCAACCGTGAGGAGTGCGTCCAGGATGCCGGGGGCAATACGATATGGCACTTGACTACCGAAGTACCATTCCGCAACGCGGCTGGCGAGGTTGTGGGACTGGTGGGCATAGGGCGTAACATCACGGAGCGCAAGCAGGCCGTCGAAGCGCTGGAAAAGGAGCAACGATTCGTCAAAGGGGTCCTGAACAGCGTTCAAGCGGGAATTGTCGCGTGCGATGCCGAAGGGGTGCTGACGCTGTTCAATAAGGCGGCGCGCGAATTCCATGGCCTGCCCGAACAATCCATCCGTGCTGATCAATGGACCGAACATTACGACTTGTATCTGCCCGATGGCAGCACTCCGATGAAGAAGGAGGAGATCCCTCTCTTTCGCGCCCTCGAAGGCGAACCCGTCAACGACGTGGAGATGATGATCATCCCCAAACACGGGAGGCCGCGCACCTTGTTAGCCAACGGTCAGACGATCTTGAGCCCCGAGGGAAAGAAGCTGGGCGCCGTTGTCGCCATGCACGACATTACCGAGCGCAAGCGGGTGGAAGCCGAGGTGCGAAAGGCCAAAGAGGCCGCTGAGGCCGCCAACCGCGCCAAGAGCGAGTTTGTGGCCAATATGAGCCACGAGATTCGTACCCCCATGAACGGCATACTGGGCATGACGGAACTGGCGCTCGACACTGAACTGACCCCGGAGCAGCGGGACTATCTGGGAATGGTCAAGACCTCCGCCGACTCCCTTCTAACGGTCATCAACGACATCCTGGACTTCTCCAAAATCGAAGCGGGGAAGCTGGATCTGGAGTCGATTGAATTCAGCCTGCGGGGTAGCTTAGAACCGTCGATGAAGGCCCTGGCTCTCCGGGCACACCAGAAAGGTCTGGAACTCAACTGGCGCGTCCGCTCCGACGTGCCCGACATCGTCCTAGGCGACCCGAGCCGTCTTCGGCAGATCCTTGTCAACCTCGTAGGCAACGCCATCAAGTTCACCGAGCAAGGGAAGGTGACGGTGCAGGTAGACCGTAAGCCTGCGGCGGAAGGCATGGTCCAGTTGCACTTCAGTGTCCGCGACACGGGTATTGGCGTCGCGCGTGAGAAGCAGGCGTCTATCTTTCAGCCTTTCACCCAGGCCGACGGCTCCACAGCGCGTCGTCACGGGGGTACGGGGCTGGGCCTGACCATTTCCCGGCGGCTGGTGGACATGATGGGGGGAAAGATCTGGGTAGAGAGCACACCCGGCTTTGGCAGCACGTTCCACTTCACCACGTTTCTCGGTGTAGGAAAGCAACGGGAGCAGATTATCCCCGCGCAGAGTTCAAGTCTGGCGGGGGTATCCGTGTTGGTGGTTGATGACAACACAACGAACAGGCGCATCCTGGAAGAGATGCTTCGAGGCTGGCGCATGAAACCCACTTTGGCCGAGAACGCCCGAATGGCTCTGAGTAGCCTGGAGGAGGCGCAGGAAGACGGCAAATTCTTCTCCCTGGTACTGACCGATGTCAACATGCCGGAAATGGATGGGTTCGCCTTGGTCGAGCGGATTCGCCAGAATCCGCGCATGTCAGCCGCGAGTATCATCATGCTGACCTCTGCCGGCCAGCGTGGTGACGCTGCCCGCTGCCGGCAGCTCGAAGTGGCCGCTTACCTCACTAAGCCCGTGGGCCAGTCGGAACTGTTGGATGCCATCCTGCGGGTCTTAGGCGCGAGGGCCTCTGAGACCCAACCCTGCGCTCTGGTCACACGCCATTCCCTGCGCGAGGGACGCAAGGGCCCACGCGTTCTACTGGCGGAAGACAACGCGATTAACCAGACGCTGGCCGTCCGGCTGCTCGAGAAGCGCGGATGCTCAGTTGAGATCGCAGGTAACGGGCGCGAAGCCGTGGCGGCCTTCGAGAAACAGAGCTTCGATCTCGTGCTCATGGATGTTCAGATGCCGGAGATGGATGGCTTTGAAGCAACCGCTGCCATCCGTGATAGAGAAAGGACGACCGGAACCCACACTCCCATCGTCGCCATGACGGCTCACGTGATGAAAGGCGATCGGGAGCAGTGCCTGGCAGCGGGCATGGATGGCTATATCCCTAAGCCAGTCCGCGCTCAGGAACTGTTCGAGGTCCTTAACCGCCTCACCCCACGCGACGCTGTTCCTGCACCGGAAACCGCATCCGCGTAAGTAAGCCAGCGCATCATCTTGCCCCCAAAGATTCCCTTATGGGATTGATAACCCGATTTGATGGTTCTGTTCCTGCGGCTTGGATATAATCATCGGCGTATTCTGGGAATCCGCCCCTAGACCCTGGGTTCGAGGAAGACAATCGGATGAGAAGAGGCATTCTCTTCGCTCTTGTATTCTTGCTGGGAGGTTTGGCCGCGCACGCGCAGACCATCTTGGCGCCAGAGACCACCCCGGCTGCGGCCGCACAGGGCCAGCAGCCGGACCGTGTGGCAAAACTCGAGCAGCAAGTGGCAGAGGCCAAGAGTTCCGGTGACAACGCCTGGATGCTGGTCAGTTCCGCACTGGTGCTGATGATGACGGGGCCTGGCTTGGCGCTCTTTTACGGCGGCTTGGTGCGTAAGAAGAATGTGCTGGGCACGATGATGCAGAGCTTCTTTCTGATGGCGCTGATCACCGTGCTGTGGGGACTGTTCGGGTACAGCCTGTGCTTTCACAGCGGCACCCGGTTCGTGGGCAGCCTGGGCTACATGTTTCTGCGGGGCGTCGGCGCCGCGCCGGACGCCGATTACGCCGCTACGATCCCCCAGCAAACCTTCATGGCCTTTCAACTGATGTTCGCCATCATCACTCCAGCTCTCATCACCGGAGCTTTTGCCGAAAGGATGAAGTTCAGCGCGATGGTGGTCTTTATGACCCTGTGGTCGATTATCGTTTATGCCCCCATGGCCCACATGGTGTGGGGTAAGGGCGGCCTGCTTAGCGCCTCCCTGGGAGGAGCTATTCCTACCCTCGATTTCGCGGGCGGTACGGTAGTGCACATTACTTCCGGCGTGTCGGCGCTGGTTTGCGCTCTGTACCTGGGTAAGCGCCTGGGCTATCCCCAAGAGCCGATGCCGCCGCACAGTGTAACGCTGAGCGTTGTCGGCGCCTGCCTGCTGTGGGTGGGCTGGTTTGGATTCAACGCCGGCAGCGCCTTGGCCGCCAGTAGCCTGGCGACGAGCGCCTTCGTGGCCACTCACTTCGCGGCCGCAGCTGCCGCTCTGGCCTGGGCGGTGGCCGAATGGATTCGCAACGGCAAGCCTAGCGTCCTCGGAGCCATCTCCGGGTCAGTCGCTGGACTGGTGGCCATTACGCCGGCTTCGGGTTTTGTGGCGCCCATGCCTGCCTTGGCGATCGGTCTAGTAGCGGGCGTGGCGTGCTACCTGGCGGTCACCAAGGTGAAGGCCCGCTTCGGCTACGACGACTCGCTGGATGCCTTTGGCGTCCACGGCGTGGGCGGCACGGTGGGCGCACTGCTCACCGGCGTCTTCGCCTCCAGCCTCGTCAACCCGGTGTTCAAGGATGCTCAAGGGAGCGCGACGGCCGTGGGGCTGATCGAGGGTAATGGCCGCCAATTACTCAGCCAGTCCGCCGGTGTGACCATCGCCTGGGTCCTGGCCGCGGTGGGCAGCCTGGTTATTCTAAAGGTGGTGGATGCTCTGATTGGCCTTCGCGTGCCCGATGAAGAGGAAGTCCAGGGCCTCGACCTCTCGCAGCACGGCGAGGAAGGATACAACTTGGAACCGTCATAAGGCAGGGTGGCAACCGATGACAAAACTCGAGGCAATCATTCAACCTTCTCGATTCGAAGCCGTCAAAGACGCGCTGCAAGAGATCGGCGTCGACGGCATGACCGTCTCCGACGTGCGGGGTCACGGCCGGCAGAAGGGTCACACGGAGGTCTACCGCGGCAACGAATACACCATCGACCTCTTGCCCAAGATCAAGATCGAGACAGTGCTGCCCGACGACCGAGTGGATGCCGCCGTCCAGGCTATCCTCAGGACAGCGAAAACGGGGCGGATCGGCGACGGCAAGGTCTTTCTATCGCGAGTCGACGAAGCCATCCGCATCCGCAACGAGGAACGGGGCGACAGCGCGCTTTAGGCTAAGCTTACAGGCTGGTGAACAAGCTTCCGATCACCTCATCCCGATGCCGCATGCGGAGAAGGATCTGCTTCTGTAGTTGAGCCTTAAGAAAAAGCAGATTCCTGGCTGTCCTGAAATGGGCAACACGGACGTTCAAAACACGGGACTCGCGCGCTGCGTGACGTGTCCTTAAACCTTGGTTTCCGTGCCCACACCCCGGGACATCTATGCACATGAATCAGCTGTGATCCGCCGGTCGTTTGAGGACGGTGGCAACGGCCTGGCAGCGGTTCGGGCCCGTTCGGACCTGGTGGACCGCGTCGTCAC
>DATJKY010000129.1:0-9239 GCA_035490955.1 Terriglobia bacterium
GGCGCATCGGATCCCTTACGACGAGCGGTATATCTGGGAGTAGCCTCTGCCGCCCCTGCCGGGGCTGCGCATGCGGCGGATGCCCTCGCCCCCACGGCTCACGCCGTGGGCTATTCTCTATCGGCCCTCCGGGCCTGAAAAACACAAAGCCTCAACTTTTATCAAAAGGCACCCAATGTTAGGTTCCCACGCCAAACCTGCAACCGTCAGAAATGTAGAAACTCCAGGCGCGGACTTGTCTTTCAAGTCCGCGGTTCTTCCTGAAGGAAAGGCCGCAGAGTTAGAAACCAACTCTGCGCTACCCTCGGTCACAACCCTGACGGGCAAGAGGGTCTCCCACTACCGAGTGCTGGAGATACTGGGCGGCGGGGGAATGGGAGTGGTCTACAAAGCAGAGGACATCAAGCTAGGCCGGGCTGTGGCTTTGAAGTTCCTGCCGGAAGAACTGGCGAAAGACCGCACTGCCCTGGAGCGCTTCGAGCGTGAAGCCCGCGCCGCCTCGGCCCTGAATCATCCCAACATCTGCACGATTCACGAATTTGGCGAGCACGAAGGTCAGCCTTTCATCGCCCTGGAGTTTCTGGAAGGGCAGACGCTCCGGGACGGGATCGCAAGACCCCTCACCCCCGGCCCCTCTCCCCAAGGGCCGTCGCGACAGCGTTGGACCAAAAGGCGCTGGCTCGCCGTAGCCTTGCTGGCGTCTCTTGGGGTCATAACAGTGTTCCGTTTGTACGAAGTGTTCCTGCCCACGCACAAGAGGCCCTTCCACGTAAGCCGGATGTCGCGAATCAACACCAATGGCAAATCAACGGATGCCGCGATTTCTCCTGACGGCAGGTTACGTCGCCTACGTGATTGATGACCTCGGCAAGCGAAGTCTCCACGTGCGGCAGATACAAGTGGCGAAATCGGGTGACGTCGAGATCCTTCCACCGTCAGAGGCGTTTTACTCCGGTCTGACCTTCTCGAATGACGGTGATTACGTCTACTATCTATTGTTTGCGGAGTGCTGGACGCCAACCTGAACAGCATGACCGTCATGGGAATAAACGCTGAAACCGGCACCGAGAAGCAGCTAAGCTCACGTCGCTGGTTCCGGGTTGGCCAAATTGCCTGGATGCCTGATGAAAGCGGCCTCGTGATAGTGGGCACATCGCAATCGTGGATCACCTAACAGCTTTGGTACCTCTCATATCCCGCTGGGCACGCCCAGCAGATCTCGAACGATCTGAACGACTACGGCCGTGTCAGTCTCACAGGGGACGGCAAAAGACTGGTCACGATACAACTCAACCGGTTGAGTAACCTGTGGGTCGCCCCCACCACAAACGTGAGCGGCGCGAAACAAATTACCGTGGGATCAGGGACCTGGGCAAGTCAGCTCTCATGGACTCCGGATGGACGGATCGTGTACGTTATAATAACTAACTTCCAGTCCGATCAAATCTTCTCCTTTGCGTGGTCACGGGATGGCAAGCAGCTAGCTCTGGCGCGCGGCACCCAGACAAGCAGTGTCGTGTTGATCCATAATTCTGAGTGGTATGCGTCTCGTATCGAACGCCCCCGACCGGCAGTCTGGGAGGATGGACGGAGGTCCAGGGGAGAGCGGCTCCAGAAAGAAGTCATATGGCGTCAGCACTCTTTTGACCCAAAGCGTCCTGATGGTGAGGGGCTTGCGGCGGCTTTCTATCTGTTTGTGGCACCGCCGCTGGTGGTCGAACAGGTAGCGAGTAAAGCTAATCCAGTCTTCGATACCCCCGCCAGCATAGAGATGGCAGGGCGCTTGCGGTCCTAGCTCCCTGGTCTCATCCGGTTGGAGGTAGCCCTCGGCCCTCAACGCCTCTAGCCTACAGCAGGTCTTGGAGCACCCGTGAAGCGCTAGCCCAGCTAGCGCTAGCCTCCCGGATCGACTCCCTGACTTTTCTCTTTCCGGAAAGCCGTTTCGTTCCCCAATCTTGCTTAAATGCAGGAATAGGATTAAATCAATGACGCGACTCCGTTATACTGGCGGCTCATTCCGATTGACTGCCAGGGTGGGAGGCATCTGAATGGCCGTAGCTTCCTGTGCCTCAAGTGTGGTTGCGTGCGCCACCGCGCCGGCTGCGGACCCCACGCGCCGTGTCGTTGCGATGCTGCTGCCATTGTCATCCGCGGTATCACCGATTATCTTGCCGGTACCAGCGAAGCCTATGCCGCGCTCGAGACGTCACGAGACGAACTCGGGGATCAGCGACCGGGCTTAGGGGAGGCACGGGATTGCCAAAAAGATCTCAATGGAGGCTGACTATGGAGACGATAGGCGGAGACAAAGAGACATCGAGAGAAACCGACACGGAGCGCAATGAGCGCGGCAGTAACGCTATCCGTCGCCGCGACGCGCTCAAGTCGTTTGTTGCCGGGTTCGCAGCCGTGCCCCTCCTCGGGGAGTTCGCCAGCGGTCAGCAGAGCGAGACCTCTGCAAGAGCCGGATCGAGCATTCGCAACCAGCGCGATCAGCCCTTTGATAGCGCTTGGCGATTCTATCGCGGCGATGCGGCTGGCGCGGAAAACCCGGCCTTCGACGATGGCAGTTGGCGACTTCTCGATCTGCCTCACGATTGGAGCGTCGATGCCCTTGCGCCAATCGCCGAGTCCAACGGCGCGGGAGCGGTCTGGGGCAACATTGTTGTTCCTCGGCGGGTCGGCCCTTTCGACTGGTACTTGAGCGAAGGCAAACGCGACACCGGCTGGTTTGTGGGAGGCATCGGCTGGTATCGCAAGCGCTTTACGGCAGATGCTGTAAACGGGAGCGACCAGGTCGAGGTACGGTTCGACGGCGTCTACATGGCGAGCGAAGTCTGGCTCAACGGCCAGCATCTGGGCAATCATCCTTACGGCTACACGTCTTTCGCCTACGACCTGACACCCCATCTCCACCGCGACGCCGAGAACGTCCTGGCCGTACGCGTTCGCAACGAGGGGAAAAACAGCCGGTGGTATTCCGGTTCCGGCATTTACCGTCACGCAGGGTTGCATGTTACCGGCGAAGTGCGCATACCCCTCTGGGGTGTTGGCGTCACAACACCGGAGGTCTCGAAGGAAGCCGCCAACGTAAGAGTTGCAGTGAAGGT
This sequence comes from Terriglobia bacterium, assembly GCA_035490955.1. Taxonomy (GTDB): domain Bacteria; phylum Acidobacteriota; class Terriglobia; order UBA7540; family UBA7540; genus DATJKY01. Next base: position 3,111 of record DATJKY010000129.1, read on the forward strand.
GGAGAATCGTGGGAAGGCCGCACGGGAAATGACCGTCCAGGTGCGTCTAATGGATTCGAAGAAGGCAGCCGCCGGAACCCACGAAGTCACCCAGACGGTCGCGGCCGGCGGGAACGCGGAAGTGGAGCAGGAGATTGCGATCCAGACACCACACTTATGGTCCACCGCAACACCGGAAATGTATGTCGCCGAGGTCGAAATCGCGGCGGGAGGAAAGACGCTGGACCACGCGACAACCCCATTCGGCGTCCGCAAGATCGAAGTGGATGCGCAACGCGGTCTTCGGATCAACGGCGAGGGGGTCAAGCTCCGAGGTGCCTGCATGCATCATGACAACGGCCTGTTGGGAGCGGCCGCCATCGACCGCGCCGAAGAGCGCCGGGTCGAAATCATGAAGGCGAATGGGTTCAATGCCATCCGTTGCAGCCACAATCCCCCTTCCCCGGTGTTTCTCGAGACTTGCGACCGTCTGGGCCTTCTCGTGATCGATGAGGCCTTCGACCACTGGACGATTCAGAAGAATCCGCAGGACTATCACCTTTACTTTAAGGAGTGGTGGGAGCGCGATATCGATGCTATGGTGCTGCGCGATCGGAATCACCCCAGCGTCATCTTCTGGAGCATCGGCAACGAGATTCCCGAACGGGCCGATCCGGCTGGCGTCGCGATCGCCAAGCAGATCGTGGATAGAATCAAGCAACTCGACACCACGCGTCCAATTACTGCCGCCATCCCCTTCTTCTTCGAGTCGGGCGGCCGCCGTCCATGGACCGAGAGCGACCCCGCCTTCCAGTATCTGACCGTTGGTGGCTACAACTATCAATGGTCTGAATACGAGAAAGATCATGCGCGGGTTCCGGATCGCGTCATGATGGGGACAGAGTCGTTCCCGCTGCAGGCTTTCGAAAACTGGCAAATGGTCCAGAAGCACTCCTACGTCATCGGCGATTTCGTCTGGACGGGAATGGACTATCTCGGGGAGGCCGGCATCGGCAACGCGCAATTGAACTCACCGAACCCCTTTCCCCAGGCGGGGGCCTCGGGGGTGCCGCAAGGCGAGCTTGGAGGCATTCCTGTCTCTAGCTTTCTGCTCATCTTCGCTGACTACCCGTGGTTCAACGCCTACTGCGGGGATATCGACCTGATCGGTGAGCCTAAGCCGCAGTTTTATTACAAGCGCGTACTGTGGGGAATGAGCAAGCTGGAGATGGCCGTGCAGCGTCCCCTGCAAGAAGGACGCACGGAACTGATCAGTCCGTGGGGCTGGTCGGACGAGTTGCAAGGCTGGACGTGGCCCGGTCACGAAGGCAAGACTCTGAAGGTGCGACTTTACTCGTCGGGAGATCAGGTCCGCCTTCTGCTGAATGGCAAAGAGGTTGGGGTAAAGCGCGTTTCGACCGAAACCCAGTTCAAGGCGGAGTTTGACGTTCCTTACGCCGCCGGCGAGCTAAAAGCGATCGCCCTCTCAAACGGCAGCCAGATCGCCGAGGTTAAGTTCAAGACCGCGGCCCAGCCTGCGGCGCTCAGGCTGAAAGCGGACCGGCAGTCGATTCGACGAGATCGTAACGACCTCAGCTACGTGATCCTGGAAGTGGTTGATCAAGACGGAGAGGTGGTACCTGATGCTACCGTACCCGTGACTTTTTCGATCAGCGGGGAGGGTGAACTGGCCGCGGCGGGATCCGCCAATCCGAAAGACATCCGCAGCTTCCGCCAGCCGCGCCCGACTACATACCACGGCCGAGCTTTGGCTATTGTCAGGCCGACCGGCCCGGCCGGGACTGTGACATTGCAAGCGGAAACGGATGGGCTGGCCTCTGCCAGGCTGGTGCTGGAGGTAGGCTAGCAGCATCACCGAGCGTCTTAAAGTTCTGTGCACTGTATCATGAGTGCGAAAAGCAGTACCCCTGAGGCCGCGGTTCGAGGGTGGTCCAGGTCGATGACGGCTGATCCCAGAGTTCACAGGTCGAGTTTCTGCTGCGGCTTAATCTTGAGCGGAAGCTGCGCGTTCCGGAATTTCCGGGGGGCAGGCGGTCGGTGGCAAAGGCCGATTCTCCGACCGCCGAGCAGGTGTAGCGCAGGGCTCGCTTTTTTAGCCCTGCGGCTTTTCAACATGAACCACCAAGCTACACCTGCAGCTAAGGGCGAGGCGATTCCGTGGGCCCCTCGACCGAGTTCCTTTTGACTTTGCTTCTCCTTGGTGACTTGGTGTCCTGGTGTTGAAATACCTGCTTTGGTTGCGGCCAGCAGGCCGCGCTGTGTTTACATCAGTACAAAATGCAAATCGAGACCTGATTTTTTTGAACTTGCTTGTCAACCCTGAAGCCGCGTATGTACTCTAATACTCGGTAACCGAGAGGGCGCTGTGAGTAGACCTTCGGATCTTATCCAGGGGACCTTGGACATGCTGATTCTGAAAATACTGGCGTTGGAGCCGCTTAATGGCTGGGCTGTTGGCCAGCGTTTGAAACAAATCTCAGGCGGCATGCTACAGGTCAGCGATGGCTCTCTTTATCCTGCGCTGCACAAGTTGGAACAGCATGGTTGGATTAAGGCCGAATGGAAGTCGAGTGCAAATAACCGTCGCGCGAAGTTTTATTCGCCGACTGGCCTGGGGCGGAAGCAACTCGAAAGAGAGGCAGCCAGTTGGAGCAGCCTCTCGGCTGCCATCTCCGGCATTGTGAACCTCAAGGAGGCTTGAACATGAAGATCCAGCAATGGTTTTATGCGCTGCCTTTGCGTTTGCGATCGCTTTTCAGGCGCCAACAGGTGGACCAGGATCTAAAAGACGAGCTTCGCGACCACCTCGAGCTGCAAATCGAGCAGAACCTTTTGAGAGGCATGTCGCCTGAGGACGCGCGCTCCTCGGCAGTGCGTGCACTGGGCGCTGTAACTCAGATCGAAGAGCGGTGCCGGGATGTGCGCGGGGTAAACTCCATTCAAGACTTCTTCCAGGACCTGCGCTACGGACTCCGGCAACTGCGCCGCAGTCCGGGGTACTCCGCATTGGCGATTCTCTGCCTCACCTTGGGGATCGGCGCCAACGCCAGCGTGTTCAGCTGGGTCGAAGGCCTCCTTTTCCGCCCCTACCCGCTTGTAGCCCACCAGGAGCGCCTGGTCGCTCTGGCCGGAACCTCGAATGACGAAGAGGCTACGGAAACCTCCTGGCCGGATCTTCTCGATTTACAGAGAAACTGCACCCTCCTTGATTCACTAATCGTGACTAAAATCACCGGCGCAACGTTAAATATCGGTGAGCGCGCCGATGTCAAGACAGGGAGCATTGTATCCACGAACTATTTTGACGCGATCGGGGTTCGCCCCATGATGGGGCGCGGATTTGAGCCCGGGGAAGACTCCGGGCGGAGCGCCCATCCCGTCGCCGTGATCAGCTATCAGCTATGGAAAGACCGCTTCAACGGCGATCCACAAATCGTCGGGAAAACGCAGCGCTTCAATGACGTCGTGTTTACGATTGTGGGTGTCGCACCCAAAGGGTTTTACGGCACGTTCGTAGGATGGGCCATGAACTTCTGGGTCCCCGCGTCGATGGAGGAAGCTTTTGAAGGTGGCGGATACAAACTGGATGATCGGGGTGCGCGGTGGGCGGAAGCCTACGTGCGGCTCAAGCCTGGAGTGACCCGCCAGCAAGCGCAGCAGGAAATCTCCGCGGTCGCAAGCCGGCTGGAGGCAGCTTACCCCGCCACCAACCGGGGACGCGGCCTCAAGCTGTGGCCTTTATGGCAAACTCCGTTCAATAATGCCCGCACCCTCCGCCCGACGCTCGAGATCATGCTTGCCGTGGTCGCGTTTGTCTTCATCATCGCGTGCGCGAATGTCAGCAACCTGCTGCTCGTCAGGTCATTGGCTCGCCGCCAGGAAATGACCGTTCGGCTGGCGATCGGCGCCGGTCGCGGGCGCCTGTTAAAGCAGCTTCTGACGGAGGGCCTGCTCCTGTCGGCCATTGGCGCCGCCGGAGGGATGCTCGTTGCCCATTGGTGCCGTCACGCGTTGGCCCTGCTACTCCCGGCGCGCTCTGGAACAGCCATGTACCTGCCCGGAGAAATGGATTCACGGGTGCTCGCGTTGAGCGCCGGGGTTTGCCTGATCGCCACGTTGATAGTCGGGCTGGTTCCCGCCTTTCAAGCGCGTAACGTCGATCTTGCAAGTGCCTTGAGAGCTGGATCCGCGGGCGTTGTCGGCGCCCGCGGAGCCGCGTGGCTCCGGTCAAGCCTGGTTGTGCTCCAAGTCTGTCTGAGTTTCGTTCTGCTGGTGGGGGCGGGACTCCTGGTGCAGAGTCTGCACAAAGTTCGAACGACCAGTCCCGGCTTTTCAACTTCCAGAGTACTGGATACCGCCGTATCTTTGGTCGCGGCGGGATACGACGTTCCGCGGGCCAAGGTTTTTCAGGACCAGCTAATGGATCGGGTCCGGTCACTGCCGGGTGTGGAGTCGACTGCGTACGCCACAATCACTCCACTCGGTTACAGCACTTACTCTGAGACGCCGATTGGCGTCGACGGCTATGAGCCTCAACGAAGAGAGCAACCCACGGTGGAGTACAACCAAGTGAGTCCAGCTTATTTCCAGACTTTGGGCATACCCATCATTTCCGGCCGCGAATTCACGCGCGCCGACGACGAAAATGCGCTTTCGGTGGCCATCGTGAACAAGACGATGGCCGCGCGGTACTGGCGTGGGCAGGATCCTGTCGGTCAGCGTCTCAAGATGAAAGACAAATCGGTGCTAGTCGTGGGCGTCGCGGCGGATTCCAAATATGAGAGCATGGGCGAGAGCCCGAAACCATTTTTCTACGTGCCGCTCCGGCAAGACTTCGAAAGGGAGCCCTCTCTCTATATTCGCACCGTGCAACCTCCCCAGACCATTGTGGCGGCGCTAACACGCGAGGTGCGAGCGCTAGACGCGAACCTTGCGCTTTACGAGACGATCACGCTTCAGGAACAGGTCGATCGGTCCACCTCGCCTCAGCTTGTGGCTGTAACCTTGGTTGCCATCTTGGGAGGATTGGCGCTTCTGCTCGCCAGCGTCGGTCTCTATGGTCTTATGTCCTATGCGGTGTCGCAGAGCAGGCGCGAGTTGGGACTGCGTATGGCCCTTGGTGCCGGTGCATTCAATGTTCTTCGCATGGTGATTTCGCGCGGCTTGACCTTGACTGCAGCAGGGATCCTCGTCGGTGTAGCCATGGCGCTCGCCATGACTCGCATGCTTGGAGGTTATCTGTACAACGTCAATCCGCGCGATCCGCTGGCGTTTGGTTCGGGTTTCGCGGTGATGACGATCACGGCTATCGCGGCTTGTCTCTTACCCGCCTGGCGCGCTACGCGTACCGATCCAGCCCGGGCATTGCGCAATTGATCCTTACATGACGTCGGCCAGATAAATACCCGACGGTTGTTCTACAGCTTGCCAATTCAAGAGGAATAAGTCCCGAATCACGCGCCACTGAGAAGTTGTCCAAGGGGCTCTCGGCCGACGAATCTCCAGGCTCCCAATAATCCACGATCAACGGCGTACTGTTTACCGGCGGTCTCGTTGTGGCATTCCGAGATCTAGCAGGCTGCTGAAAAAGGGTATCTGTCATGCTGAGTGCAGCGAAGCATCTGCTGTTCCTCATTGAAAACAAACAAAAAGCAGATCCTTCGCTGCGCTCAGGATGACATGCTCGGAGTTTTTTTCAGCAGCCTGCTAGTTCTGAGCAGCGAGGAATTTGGACGCTGCAGGCCGCCATTTTCCCGGACAACACGGCAAGCCTCGAACTGGTAAAGCCCAATGGGTGGCCCCTAAATCTCTCGCCTCACCCCTACCCTGCTCCCACTCCAAGCGTTGCTACGACGTCTGCTTCCAGGTCCTTTTGCCGCAGGCGGCCGCTCAGCATCTTAATAATGGCGAGAGAAATCTCGGGATGTTCGTATATCAGCTCGCGAAAGGTTGTGCGATCGATCTTCAGCACGAGCGTCGGCTCGAGCGCTCGCACCATCGCCCGGTGGGGTCGAGGCTCATCATCCAGGACAGACATTTCGCCGAACGATTCCCTCTCGCTGAGCACGGCGACCTGTCGCTGTGATGATCCGGCGCGATAAAGCACTTCGACCCTGCCTCGCGCAATGA
>DATJKY010000130.1:0-4704 GCA_035490955.1 Terriglobia bacterium
ATGGCGGCTTTTCCGTGAGCCCGGCGGAGGTGGATGCGGTGGCCGCGTATATGGAAGGGCAGGAAGAACAACATAGGGTGGTGAGTTTCCAGGACGAATATCGGAGGTTTCTGAAGGAATAGGAGGTGGAGTACGACGAACCTACGTGTGGGATTGATGGACTCGCCCCTGCAGGGCTGTGATGGAGGGCCTCTTTTGACCAGGCCGTTGAAGGTGTGAAAAAATCGTTGGCCACCGGCCAATGCGGCTGCGCCGCTTGCTCTCCAGAAAGTTCACGCAAGTTGTTGATTCTTCGTGAGGCCACGTGAAACTTTCTGGTCACAACTGGATCGGCCCACAGGCCGACAGGGACTGTGCGGAAAGCCTACGGCTTTCCCTCGAGTTTCTACATTTGGATTCACAGCGGGCCGCAGTTGATAACGGCCCTCTCCGAGGGGAGAGGGTACGGCGAAGCCGGGGGTGAGGGGTTGTTTTCTTCTTCCAAAATCAGCAAGGCCCTCACCCACCGCTTCGCGGTCCCCCCCTCTCCCGCAAGCGGGCGAGGGCTGTTGTCAACTGATATTTCACCTCCAGACCAAAATGTACAAACTCCAGAACCAGCAGTTTCACGCACGCTCTGAAGCCATGCCCTGATACACTGTGCGCAGGGATTTAAGACGCTCCGCATAACAGGCTGCGGAAAAGCAGCAACAACTGCCATGCTGAGGGTTAGACGGGAGGTCCTCCATGATCCGATTCAGATTTGTCGCGGTGGTACTGATGAGTTTCCTGGCGATGCCAGGTGAGGCGGCCGATTGGCCGCAATGGCGCGGGCCGGACAGGAATGGTATCTCAAGCGAGACCGGGTTGCTCGACACCTGGCCGGCGGGAGGCCCGCGGCAGATCTGGAAGGCGCAGGGGCTGGGCCAGGGATACGCAGCATTCGCCATCGCTCAGGGCCGGCTCTTCACTCAGGGGCAGCGCGGTGATCACCAGTTCGTTTTGGCTCTGGATGCCGCCACCGGAAAACCAATTTGGGAGACGCCCACCGGGCCGGCGTTTTCGCAGGACCGGGGCGACGGGCCGAGGGGAACCCCAACTGTCGATGGCGACCGGTTGTTCGCGATGGCGGGCGAGGGCACGCTGGTTTCGCTCGATACGCAGACCGGTAAGGTGTTCTGGAAAATGAACGTCATAGAGAAGTTTGGCGGCCGCGCTCCTCACTGGGGAGTCAGCGAGTCACCCCTGGTCGACGGTGCCAATTTGATCGTCACACCTGGCGGCCGAGGAGCGGCGATCGTTGCCCTCGACAAAAAAACCGGCAACGTAGTCTGGCAATCGCAAAGCGACTCGGCCGGGTATTCCTCAGCCATCTCTGCCGAAGTAGGAGGTATCCGCCAAATTATCGTCTTCACCGGTGACGGAGTGGTCGGGCTGCGGGCGGACAACGGAGCGTTGCTGTGGAAATACGACAAGGCTTCTAATCGAACAGCTAACATCGCCACGCCCATCTTTCAAAACGGTCTTGTCTTCGTGTCTTCGGACTATGGAACGGGTTGCGCGCTGCTGAAGCTCACTGCCGAGGGCGCGACGGTGAAAGCGTCGCAGGTCTACTTCAGCAAGGATATGCAGAATCACTATAGTACTTCTGTGATAGTAGACGGACATATCTACGGCTTCTCCAAGGCGATTCTAACGGCGATGAACCTGGAAACGGGTCAAGTGGAGTGGCGTGATCGGACCGTGGGCAAAGGGTCGTTGACCTACGCCGACGGAAAGCTCTACCTGCTGAGCGAGGACGGCGTAATAGGCCTGGCCGAAGCGACCCCATCCGGCTACAAGGAAAGGTCCAGGTTCCAGATTTCCCGGGGCGCGTTTCCCACCTGGACGCCGCCGGTGATTTCCGGAGGCAAGCTGTACCTTCGGGAGCAGGATAACTTGTATTGCTACGATATCAAGAACAACTGATTGCTATGCCCCCGCCAGCCATTCCTTTGCCACGTCGACTTCAGAAAGGTCGAAGTACTTGATCTTGGCCATGGTGAATGGCTTGCACACTTTGGCCATCCATTTCTCCCAGGCCTTGTCGCCGACCAGCGCGATCCGTTCGATCTTCGTGCAGTGGGTGGTCGAAAACTTAATGTCGTCCCACAGCGCATGCAGGTCCCAGCCGTGAAAATCGTTGAACTGGGCCAGCAAACGTATCTTACCCTGCTTAGTCACCGCGCCATCGATGACCGGGACAAAATTCTTGTAATCCTCGTCGTGGAGTTTACCGGAAAGCTTGAAACCGAGAACCTTCTCCGAACTCTGTGGAGTTTGCTCAATCATAGCGCTGTACTCCTTGGTTTTGATTCACGCGGTCTTTGTACTCGCCGATCCTATCTCACTCGTTCCTGGCTTAGGGCGCCTGCCAATCGAGGGCGTAAATATCCTGGGTGCCGGCATCGCGAAGGAGGAGCGGGGAATCGTCGGGTGCCAGGCCTGCCCAGCTTCCCCAGTAAGGGGCTTGACGGAAATCCTCCAGGCTCACCAACTGTTCCAGCTTGCGATCGCTGATCCGCACACGGAATATGCCACCCGGCTTGCCTCCCGGCAGGACTGCAAGAAAATAGATGTAGTCTCCTTGGCGAGACCACTCCGGGTAAGCTACACCGATTTTCGCTAACTCGGTCCAAGTCCGGGTCTTGACATCGAACAGCATAAGCCGGTCTCCAGCTCGCGGAAAGGCGAGGATATAGCGGCCATCTGGCGACCATCGAGGAGACCACAACTCCTGTGAGCCAGGGACCTTCGAGATAGCGTGGGTTCGCAAGTCCAAGATCTCGAGATCCAGTTTATTGCTGCCTGGAAGTTCGTCATCGGGATGATGGCCGAGCAGCAACGAGTTTCCGTCCGGCGACCAGTTTGGATCGGCCCCGCGGTGATCTCCCGGCACCGGCTGCTGTGAACTGCCGCCCTCGGCCGGAATCACGTAGACAGTCCAGGGCTTGCCGGGTTGTTGTCCCATGAAGGCGATACGAGTGCCGTCAGGAGACCAGCGCGGCAGGAGGACAAACAGCGGCGGGAGCGTTAACTGCAACCGCTCGCTGCCGTCTATCTTGCTTCGCCAAAGCGTGCCCTCAGGGTAAGCAGCATACGCCACCCACTTCCCATCGCGCGAGAAGCTCACTGCTATGGCCGAGATTCCTGAAAGGTAGGGCATGAACCGGTGAGACGCCGAGTCGTAGCGCGCCAGCTCACCTCGGGTTTGTGCTGTCACCACAAACACCTTTTTGCCGTCGGTGCTTGGGAGAGACCTATAAGTGGACATGGGACCTGTCGTCAATTGCACTGGTTTGTGGCTGACCTTCCGGAAAAGGCTTTCCCCTTCCCGGATCGCCCAAATGTTCGCGAATCTGCCCCGCTGCGACTGGAAGAGGAAATACTTGCCGTCGGGTGTCCAGTTACCGCAGCACTCGGCGGGCGGGTTGTTCCACCCGGAAAGCAACGGGTGGAGATTTTTCCCCTCTGCGGACACTTCCCAGAGTGACGTGCTGTTGCTTTGATTCTTCACGCTGAACCGCAGACGGCTTCCGTCCGGCGACCAACGGGGCCAGTAAGGGGTTGCGCCTGTGGCGACGCTCACGAGCTCTCTCGACTCGGTCCCGTCAATCTTGGCTCGGTACAGGGTGTTTCCTTGACCGTAAACCACCTCTTTCCCGTCTCGAGACCAAGCTGCTGATTCCCATGAGGCGACGACGTTACCGATGCGGCGGGGCGGGCGGCCCAGTACCGGTAGGATAAACAGGGGACACTCTGCCCACTTATTCAGCACGCTGCTTGCAACGAGAAGTTCGGAGCGGTCAGGCGAGATGTCAGCAACGACGGGGTTAGTAATGGATGTCTGCATGGGAAGCGTTTCACCGCCCGCCGCGGACGCCTGGTAAAGCGCGCAGCCGTATCCGGAGCAGGAAGAGAAATAGATCCTCGAGCCGTCGGTGGCGATCCCATCCTTGGCGCGGCCATCGTTCGTGACTTGAGTCGAGTCTGTGACCTTTGGCGGCGGCAGCGTGGGCCTAAGCAGGAAAGCGAGGGCTCCAGCCGCCACTAGAACAGCCAGTCCGATGGCTATTCTCGACCGTCGAGTTCGTGAGGTCGCGAGGATTGACGGAGCAGGGATTGGAGTGCGGATCCCACCAGGGGAGACAACGCTACCCGTCGGAGGCGACCCGCCCCGACCTGCCGGGACCGCACTTGCCGCAGACCTGGCCGAATCGCTATCACTCTTTAGCTGCTTGAGCTCGCTGCGCAGGTCGGCGGCGCTCTGATAGCGCAAGCCACGGTCCTTCTCAAGTAAGCGATGGATGATCTCTTCCAGCTTCAGCGGCAGGCTGGGATTCAGGCCGATCGGAGAAGCGGGCGCTCCATTCAGAATCGCGTCGAAAATGACCGCTGAGGCGCTCCCGCTGAAGGCCTGCCGTCCCGTCGCCATCTCGTAAAGGACCGCGCCGAAGCTGAAGAGGTCGGTGCGAGCGTCGAGTTTCCCGCCGCGCGCTTGTTCCGGCGACATGTAAGCCACCGTCCCCATCGCCGTGCCAGAGTGCGTGAGTCGTTCGCGATCGATGGCGGCCGCGTTCTCCCCTGACCCCCAAATTTTCGCCAAGCCGAAATCCAAAATCTTGGCCTCGCCTCGCGTCGTAATCAAGACGTTGGCTGGCTTGAGGTCGCGGTGGATGATGCCCT
>DATJKY010000131.1:0-3901 GCA_035490955.1 Terriglobia bacterium
AAAACGGTTGGTACATCCGTCACCAGCTTCAAGAAAGGCGATGTTGTCAGTTTGATTCCGCCACCCGATATAGCCCGGTGGGGCACATATGGAGAATTGGCCAATGTGCCCGCTCGCAACCTCGTCAAACATCCGCGGAACCTCTCTTTTGAAGAGGCGGCAGCTTCGTGGATGCAGTATGTCACTGCATGGGGCGCCCTCATTGAGCAGGCCAAGCTCACCGCGGGCGATTTCGTCATCGTCACAGCGGCATCCAGCAGTGTCGGTATTGCCGCGTTCCAAGTTGCAAAAGCTGTGGGCGCGACAGTCATCGCAACCACTCGGACCCGAGCCAAGAGGCAAGCGCTCATCGACCACGGAGCAGATCATGTTGTCGTGACGGATGAGGAGAATCTCTTCGCACGAGTAATGGAGATCACTCACGGCGTCGGTGCGCGCGTTGTGTTCGATCCAGTCGGTGGTCCGTCCTTTATCCCCCTCACCGACAGCATGGCGCGAGGCGGCATCTTGCTGGAATATGGCGCGCTCAGCACGGAGCCGACGCCGTTTCCTCTTTTCACAGTACTGGGCAAGAGCTTGACCTTGAAGGGTTATCTGAATGGAGAGATCACGAACGACGACGCTGCCCTAGAGCGTGCAAAAGCATTCATTACCAGGGGGCTCGCTTCCGGGCAGCTGAAGCCCGTCATCGCTCGCACGTTCCCTCTTGAACAGATCCAAGAAGCGACGCGCTTCCTCGAATCCAACGTTCAGATTGGCAAGGTAGTCGCCAATGTCTGATCGGAAGTGCTTGCGGTTCTTTTATGATGCTTTCGAGAATGGGATAGAGTCGCTTGACGCGCGATACCCACCGCGATACACAATAACGGTGCCCATGATGTACTTCCAATGATTTACAGTGCCGTCCGTGCTCTTCCATGTTGTTGAAAGTACTCGTATCCCGCTAACTGTCACGGCACGGCCAGATGACACGGCAGGGAACGAGAGGGCGTCGGAGGGAACCGGGACGAATCAGACAATCCTTATTATGCGCGGGCGTAGTTCAGCTGGTTAGAACGCCTGTCACGCAGGAGGCCGCGGGTTCGAGTCCCGTCGCTCCCGCCAAATTTTCCGACAGATGTTGACATCAGAAGTTAGGACGGTTGACGGCCGATTGACTGGCCAATGTGCACTCATTTTGAGGTGAGGTGAGCGAGTTGGTGGTCGATGTTGAGGAGCCGCTGCGCGAGTCGGCGGAGTTTATGGCGAGCCTTGTCTTCCAGCTGGGGCTGGAGTATTTGGAGGGCGCGGTGGGTGGCGACAATCGCCTGACGAATGGTAGCCAGATCAACCCGCGCGGGGACTGTAGTAGAGAGAACTGGGAGTTGGGGGATCGAGTAGAGGGAAGCCGTTTTTTCGCGTGCGCGGTGAAATTCCCGTTGGAGGTCGAGCTGGACCACTTGCACATAGTGCAAGGTCATGCGGATGTCTCGGTGTCCCATCATTTGCATCAGCGCCGGCAGGCTGACGCCGAGGCGCACCATCTCGGTGGCGTAGGAGTGCCGTAGCCGGTGCGGGTTGACCCGACCCGTGCAGGCTGCAGCCCGGGCCATATCGCGTAAGGTGTTGTGCAATGCCCTGTACCAAGTCTCAGGTTGCCAATAGCGAGGCAGTAAGAAAGCTTGGGACTGGTGTTCAGGAACGGGGATGAGGGCGCCCAACTCCACCATGCGGGCCACCACGCGCTGCGTCTCGTCATCGACTGGTACTAAGCGTTCGGAATGAAGTTTGCCCAGAGGCACACGAAGCGCCACTTGCTGTTCACTGATCTGTTGTAGGCAATCCAGGGGAAGATGGATGCATTCGCGGATACGGATTCCCGTGGCCCGCATGAGGCGGAGAGCATTTACCTCCAGGGTGTCGACGAGTCGGAGCTGTTGCTGCAGCTGCTGATCCTCCTCGAGAGAAAGCGGTTTGGGGAGATAGTGGTCAGAGGGAGGAAAATCTTCACGACCAATGAGGTCGGGCGTTACAGGGTGCCCTTGGTCGGCTAAGTCACGCAATAAGCGGCGGACTGTGAGCAGGTGTAGGTGACGGGTGCGATTCCCGGGCGAGGGATATTGCTGGCAGAGGAAGCGGAACCAGGCGAGGAGATGGGGATCGCGGCGGAGCTGGGAAAGTTTGTGCAGGCGGGGGAAGGTAGTGTGGAGATAGGCCAGGAAATGATGGGCACAGTAGCGGTAGCAGCGCACAGTTTTAGGCCGGCGGGTGGTGGTGAGCACCTGGATCTGGGCTTCCACGATCTTATCCATGTTCCGCCGCGATCGTTTCATGACATCTTCTCCGGAGGGGACAAAGGAACGCGCTGTTGGACGGCGCGGGCAAACTCGCGCCAGACGTCTTCCGGGGCAAGTTGCACGTAGAGCATGGTGGTGTGAATGTCGGCATGTCCCATTAAATGTATCAAGGCGGGTAAGGAAATGCCGGCCGCACCATATCGCTTCCGAAGGTGTGACGAAAGCGGTGCGGATTGGCTTGGGGGACTTGGCTCACCAGGCGGTGATGGCGAAATAGAGAGCGCAGTCCTGCGGCGGTCATGGGGTGACCGCGCCGGCGGCCTTTGAGACAGACCAACAGAGCGGACGAGTTGGTCAGAGGTCTCTCTAAGTGGAGGTAGTTTTCGAGGACGTGAAGAGTATTCGCGGTTAGGGGCAAGAAACGCTGCTTACGGCCCTTACCTAAGACGTGGAGGCGCGCTTCGGAGAGCAGGAGATCTTCCAGCTGGAGTTGCAGGACTTCGCAAGAGCGCAAGCCGTCTTGCAACATGAGGGCGACCATGGCGAGATCGCGGAAGGTGCGAAAGCCTTTCCAGAAGCGGGCGACCTGGTCCGCGGAGAGGGGCACAATCAGGCGGCGCGGCTGGCGCAGTCGCAGGTTGGTCGTAATCTTGGTTTGCGGGCGGCCGTAGCGAGAGAAGAGCGCGTGGTATACCTGCGCTGAAACAGCGGTTTGCCGGGAATCTCCTGTGCATGATGGAAGCGATACAAGCAGCGCAGCACACACAAGCGATGATTGATGGTTGGCGGCGTGGGTGAGGGCTGGCGCTCGAGTTGGTGACGGACATACTCGAGCAGAAGAGATTGGTTCAGCCTGTGCAGGGAGTGTCGCGTAGGGTCGAACCAGCGTGCCAGGTGGAGCAAGTCATAGGCGTAGGCACGCAAGGAGCGCAGCGAGAGTTGGCGAACTGTCTGGGCATCGAGAAACTGATTGGCCCAGGTGATTTCGCGGTTGCGCTCATCCAGCAGACGATAAGGGGAAACGCTGGCCGGCGAGGAGTTTTTCACCACCAGGCGAACGCTCATAGCGAAGCTGCCTCCTCAAGGAGATGGGCAAAATCCTTGGCGGCGGCGCCAGCTGCGAAGTAACGGTTGGGATCCTGGCCGGCGGGTAAGTCGACCAGGCGTACGTTGAGACCAGCCTGGTCGAGGCTGTGGAGGAGAGCATTGGCGGCACTTTGGCCGGCTTGGTTTTGATCTTGATCGAAGGCGATGTAGACGCAGCGGTCGGGGTTTTCGCGCAGTTGGGCCAGTTGCGCAGGAGTCAGGTGGGTGCCGATGGCACAGGTGGTATTGCGGAATCCCGCTTGCCACAACACGGCGAGATCGAACAGCCCCTCGACCAGGATTACGTCGCGGAACTGCCGGACCGATTGCCAAGCGAACAGACCGCCTTTGGAACGTGGCAGGAGGCGATGCGGGAAGGCATTGCCAATACTGCGGCCCTACAGGTTGACGATGGGATGCTGCTGGCGGCAAGGGAAAATCACGCGGTGGCAAAAAGTATCGGGGCCCTGCGGACCAATCAAGCCGGCTTCGAGCAGCCGTTCCAGGGAGTAGCCGAGGGCCTGCAGGTGAGGACGCAG
>DATJKY010000132.1:0-3564 GCA_035490955.1 Terriglobia bacterium
CACTTCTGAGAGGCTTCAGAGCGGATGACCACAGGCAACAAGCCGCTGATCGTAATGAAATTCGGCGGGACATCGGTAGGCAATGCCGAGCGTATGCAGCGTGTGGCCGAGATAGTCACTGAAAAAGCCGACCATGCGGAACTAATGGTGGTGGTGTCGGCTATGGGCGGAGTGACGGATATGCTCATCCGCGCCGCCACTGAAGCCAGTCACGGCGACCGCGAACACTGGAAGGGCGTGCGGCAGGAACTGGCGCGACGACATCGGGAGGTCGCCGACCAACTGCTTTCCGCCGGCGAGCAAGCCACGGTACTGCCGCGCCTGGCGGAGCAAGTGGCCATCTTTGAAAATCTCTGTTCGGGTTTCTCCCTGGTTCGGGAAGTCACCCCGCGGGCCATGGATACTCTCTCCAGCCTGGGTGAACTGATGTCCGCCACCCTGGTGGCGGCTATCCTCAGGTCGTCCAACGTGGCGGCCATGGCCGTCGACGCAACTGAATTGATAGTCACCGATGAGGTTTTCGGGAACGCCAGCCCGATCATGGACGAAACCACGTCCAAGTCCCGGCAACACCTGACGCCCTTGCGCCGGCGCGGGGTGGTCCCGGTAGTGACCGGCTTCCGCGGCGCGACCCGCGACGGAGCCTGCACTACGCTGGGACGCGGAGGTTCAGACTTCAGCGGTACCATCCTCGGCACAGCGCTCGATGCCGACGAGGTGTGGATCTGGACGGACGTGGACGGCGTCATGACTGCTGACCCTCGCCTAGTACCTTCGGCGCGCATCGTCCCCGAAATCTCCTACCGCGAGGCTATTGAGCTTTCCTTCTTCGGGGCCAAGGTGCTCCACCCCAAGACCATCCAGCCGGTAATGAAGAAAACGATCCCGGTCTGGATCAAGAACTCATTCAATCCTTCGTGTCCCGGCACCAAGATAGGCACCTCCGCCGTCAACGGCCAGCCGGGAATCAAAGCCATCACGTCGGTGAGCAATGCGGACTTGATAACGGTCACCGGCTCCGACGCTCTGAGCTTTCCCCGCCTGGCGTCCAAGGTCTTCAGTTCGCTCAGCCTTGAGGACATTCCAACTCTCATGGTGACCCAGTCCTCCGCCGACAACGTCCTCTGCTTTGCTGTGCACGACGCAGACCTGAGGCGAGTTCGCGCCAGGCTGGAAAAGGCTTTTGAGCTGGAATTGCTTCACGACTATGTCGCCGCGCTGGAGGTACTGCCTCATGTGGCTATCGTAGTGGCCATCGGCGAGAATATGAGGGGTACGCCGGGAATCGCCGGAAGGGCCTTCGGCGCCTTGGGACGTCGCGGCATTAATCTCATCGCTATCGCGCAGGGCTCCTCGGAACTGAGCATTTCCTTTGCGGTGAAGTCCAGCGAGGTACAGGAAGCGGTGAAGGCTGTCCACGAGGAGTTCCAACTGTAGTATGTCTTCCGCTTATCTCCAATGCATTGAAGAAGCCTGTAGGCTGAGACAGGATCCCAGAAAGGAGTCGCAAGTTTGCGCCTGCTGTGGCTGCCTGCTGGAAGTAAAGTACGAGCTCGACCCGTTCGATCCAGAGAAGCTGCGACACGCCTGGCATCAGCGCCGGTTGAGCGGTGAGCCGATCGACCGCAGTGGAGTGTGGCGGTTTCGCGAGCTTATACCCTTCGTGGAGCCGGGGGCGCGGATCATTTCACTTTCTGAGGGTTCTACGCCCGTTGTCGGAACGCGCCGCGCGGGCTGGTGGGCCGGGCCCGTTCACTTGACCATCAAACACCAGGGGAACAACCCCACCGGTTCGTTCAAAGACCTGGGCATGACGGCGTGCATCACGCGCGCCGACTCGCGCCACGTGCGCAGGGTGGCATGCGCCTCCACCGGCAACACCTCCTCTTCTATGGCCGCTTACGCTGCGCGCGCGGGAATGAAGGCCCTGGTGTTCGTTCCCTATCGGCAGATTTCCGCTGCCAAACTTGCCCAGGCGCTGGACTTTGGCGCCTTGGTGGTCGAAGTCGGTGACACCTTTGACGAGGCTTTCCGCCTTCTGCGGGAGATTGCGCCCGAACTCGGACTTTATCTAGTGAACTCTGTAAACCCCTTTCGTATTGAGGGCCAGAAAACCATTGTTGCCGAGCTTATGGAACAACGCGCCTGGCGCCCGCCCGACTATATTGTGGTGCCGGGCGGTAACCTGGGTAATGCGTCGGCCATAGGCAAGGGGTTGCGCGAGCTGAAGGAACTGGGCTTCATCGAGAAGGTGTCCCGTATTCTCGTGATTCAAGCTGCAGGCGCCAATCCGTTTTATCGCACGTTAGAGGCTGGCTCACCGGCGCTAGTCCCAGTGGGTGCGCCAGACACCGAAGCCACAGCGATCCGCATCGGCCATCCGGCGAACTGGAAGAAGGCCAAGCGCGTACTGGAATGGTCGGGAGGATTCTGCGAGTCGGTGACGGACGAGGAGATTTTCGACGCCAAACGAGTGCTGGCGGAGGATGGGGTGGGCTGTGAGCCAGCGTCCGCCGCGACGGTAGCCGGGGTGCGGAAGCTCGTACGCGCGGGAAAAATCGAGCGCCACGCCGACGTGGTCTGCGTGCTCACTGGAAATCAGCTAAAGGACACCGAATACATCATGCGGCACCGTTCCACCGCCGAAGAGTCCCGGCAGCGGCTGCGCGTCGAGCCAAATGTGAAAGCGCTACGGGAGGCGCTGGAAGTTGCTCTGGCGGTTCCTGCCTAGCCGCAGGCGGTTCAGCACGTCGGCACGAAGAAGGGTAGTTTACCAGGCTGATGAAAAATACGTCGACGACGTCATCCCGAGCGAAGGGAGGGATCTGCTTTTGTTCGTTTTCAAAAAGAAACAGTAGATGCCTCTCTACGCTCAGCATGACAGGTGCCTTTTTCCATCAACGTGCGAGATTAAAGCATGATGGACTGCAGGTATAAAATCAAAGCGTGCATTTTGAATGGGACTCTGCCAAGGCTACGAAGAACCTTCGCAAACATCGGGTCTCGTTCGAAGAGGCGTCAAGCGTTTTTTACGACTCGCTGGCAGTAACGGGTGCCGACCCAGACCACTCGAAGCTGAGGACAGGCTCATCACCTTGGCAGAGTTAGAGCAAGCTCCAACGTCAGTTTCTTGCCCGAGGGGCACGGTAGGGCTTTCACGTCCGCTTCCCGGATCTGCCCGAAGCTCTACCGGAGGCGATGATATTGGAGATACCTTTGTCCAGGCTGCCGACTGTCTGGCGGAGGCCATTGCCGGCCGCATCGCCCGCGGTGACGAGATTCCCTCGCCATCGAAGCGGTTCATAGATAATAGCTCCGCAGCCCCTGGGACAGCACTAGTGGCGCGCCCTCGACGCAATCATGGACCAGACTCTTCGACGTGAAGTTCGATTGCTCACCACCCGCCTGGGAACAATCGTCCAAGAGCAGTGCGGTCCGAGGGTGTTCGCGGCCATCGAGAACCTGCGGAATCTCTCCAAGCAGATTCGCCAGAACGCCACCCCCGAACTGCTCAAAGCGAATCAAGTTGAAGTGAACTCGCTCACCCTGGCTCAGGCATCAGAC
>DATJKY010000133.1:0-2107 GCA_035490955.1 Terriglobia bacterium
GCTTCGGTGGCTTGCCTCCAGGCACGATCCGTTATACAAGAAAAGAGCAGGACCATGCTTATTCCAGGACACGCAACAGCCGAAGGTACCGCGCGCTTTCGCGATCGTTTTAGCACCAGACTGCCCGGGCATTTTCGTCAGGCTCATGGTCTGTGGCTTTCTTCCATCGGTCTCGGGACCTACCTGGGCGATCCCACCGCCGCCTCTGACTTGCTCTATCGTGATGCGGTAACACACGCACTGGAGATGGGGACCAACGTCATCGATTCTGCCGTCAATTACCGGCACCAGCGCAGCGAGCGCGCCATCGGACGGGCGGTGGCGGCTCTGATTTCCGAAGGCAAGGTTCTTCGCGATGAGCTTTTTCTCGCCACCAAGGGTGGCTTCCTGGCTTTTGACGGTGAAGAGCTCGCTGATCCTTCTGCGTACTTCCAGGAGAAGCTGATCACTTCCGGTCTGGTCGAGCCGCACGACGTGGTTGCCGGCTGCCACGTGATGTCTCCAAAGTATCTCGAGAACCAGATCGACGTGAGCCGGACCAACCTGGGAGTGGAGACGATCGATCTCTACTACTTGCACAATCCCGAGACCCAACTCGGCGAGGTGGGGCGCAAAGATTTTTATCAACGACTCGTGGCGGCTTTCGTGGCACTGGAGGGGGCCGTCCAACAAAACAAAGTGCGGTGTTATGGCACGGCCACCTGGAACGCTTATCGCGTAAGCCCCGAGTCCAAGGATTGGGTACCGCTGCGGGAAGTCTGGCGAGCCGCAGAGGACGCCGGCGGCAAGGACCATCATTTTCGTGCCGTCCAACTTCCTCTGAACCTGGCGATGCCCGAGGCTTTGGCCGCGAGCACCCAGCCCGTCGACGGCCAGAACGTGCCGCTGCTGCGAGCTGCGCATAGGCTTGGCCTGATGGTGTTCGCCAGCGCCAGCCTCTTGCAAGGGCGGCTCGCGGAAGGGCTGCCGCCCGAGATCACCCGGCACTTCCAAGGTTTGAGGACCGACGCGCAGCGCGCCATCCAGTTCGTTCGCTCCACGCCCGGGGTCACCTGCGCGCTGGTGGGCATGAGCCGAAGGGAACACGTCGAGGAGAACCTGGCCACAGCGCTAGTTGAGCCCTTGCAGACCGAGGATTATAGGGCTCTGTTTGTGGAATAAGTCCTTTGAGTTAGACCAGTCCTTTAAGTTAGACCGGTACGTCCGGAAACGTGAATTTTGTTCTCGTTGTCGCAGGCATCGTAGGGGCGAGTCGCCGCGGCGGCTCGTCGCCCAGCGCAGCACAAGCGGGGACCCCCACAAGTTGCGGGTTGGAGAACAAACCGCCAGTGCATGATGCAATGCTGAAAGACAAACTCAACCGAGGCATCGAGGCCTTGAACCGCGCTGACTTCCCTTCGGCCATCGAAATGTTGAGCGCGGTGGTGGTGGAAGACTCCGAGAACACGGAGGCTTGGCGTCAGCTCGGGGTGTGTTATCTCGAAACGGCCCAACCGGATCTCGCCGTTGAAGCGTTGACCCGCGCCCTGCGGTACGATCCGCGGCACGCCACCGCGCACTATCTGTTGGGTAACGCCTACGGTTCCGGGGGGCAGTTGGAACGGGCTGCCGCCTGCTATCGGCGCGCCCTGGAGATCGAACCCGGACACGCCAAGGCGGAGGAATTCCTCATCCGCACGGAATCGCTGCTGGAGAGCCGGGAGCACTACAAGACGGGCCTCAAGCTTCTTTATGTTGCGAACCCGACTCCTCAAGATCTCAACCGGGCGCTGCGAGAACTCGTGCAATCAACAGCTATCTTCCCCGGATCACCCGCGCGCGACAACTTGCTGGCGTGCGCGCGAAAGCTGCTGGCCTTTAAGACGGAATGGACTATTCCGGCAGACCTCCCTGATGAGCTCGAAAGGTGGGCGACGGCATGCGAGCGGGGCTTCCAATGCGTGCAGTTCGGCAACTGGGTGGGCGTCCGCGCCGCCTACGATGAAGCCCTGAGTTACAGGGTGCAGGACGCTTTCGTGCACCACGCCGTCGGATTCAGCTTCGTTGAGTTGGGCGAGCTGGACGACGCCGTGCGCGCCTGGCTGCGCGTGCTGGAACTGAACGCCGA
>DATJKY010000134.1:0-4107 GCA_035490955.1 Terriglobia bacterium
AACTCCCAGAATGGCACGTCGGGGCCCAACACCTTTCCTCAAACCCCCAGCATCGCGGCCACCGGCAGCTTCTCGAACGACGCGTCTAAAAACCTGCTTCTCGCGGCTCCCTACTCAATCACCGAGCGCTTCGCCATAACCCTGGGCGCGGGCAGCGAGATAAACTTCTCGAGCAGCAGTACGCTCGTACCCGCGGTACCGGAACCGGCTTCGATGGCTCTGCTGGGCACAGCGCTGTTTGGCGCCTATGGCCTGCTGCGTCGTCGGATCCGACCCTCTTAGGGGAAACTGCAATGTAGGGGTACGGCTTGCCGTCCCCTTGTGCATTGATCGCAACCAAAACAAGGTAGGGCAAAAGCTCTACCCCTGCGAATTACGGACGAAAAGTGAAACCGGTGAGTGGGGTCGGGCCCGGCAGGAGCCGGTGCTCGTGTGGGGCGCCGCTCCCCATCTCCGGAGTCATAACTGAGGGCTAGTCAAACTGGAGAGGGCACTCGGTCCTCAGGCCATTCCCCACCGTTAGCTGGTGTACCTGCAATTGCCCCCTTTCATTACTGTTCGCTACGGTTTGGGGAACGCCTGATCTCTAGCCAGAAGTAGGGTTGTTCCGTGCGGCGTGCCCAAATCCGATGCAACAAAAACCCCAAGCGTCTCGGATCATGGATTTCCGAAGGGCACGCCCTAACCGTGCTCTCCCGTGACTGCGGGATCGCCACCCTCTGTCGCCGCGGCGACCGAGGGCTGTTCATTTGGAGGGGAGGACAGCTTTTGAAAGCACTCTCCTGCTCGATGTGTGGATCCAAGAAAGTTGTCCGCTCACCCAGTGGCCAGCACCTCGTTTGCCTTGCTTGCCAGTGTGTCACCGTGGTTGAGACAAGCGTGGCGCGGCGCAAGAGAGTCTCGGTGGGCCGAACAAAGCGGAGTTCTCAGGACGGTGGCGGCACCACACCGCCAGGTATGGAACAAGGAGAGGGAGCAGGAGGCTGAGGTCTCGGCCCACCCCCGCCCTTGTGGGGAATCTCCTGAGTTGGCCGCTAAACGTCACTTCGAACGAGAGCTAGGCTAGAGGGCCGACGAAAAAGGCCTCGATGATGTCATCCCGAGCCGAGCGAGGGATCTGCTTTTTTTCAAGAAGAAACAGCAGATGCTTCTCCCGCATGCGGGATCAGCATGACAGCTACATTTTTCACAGGGCTGCCGAGCTAAGGCTTCAGTTCCTCCTAATGCCGCTACTATTTGTCGACTCACTCCACCTTCACTCCCACGTTTAAGCGCGACATCAGTAAGGAGGGGCAATTGCTTGCACAGCCCCACAACCCTTGCCCCCGGTGGGCGGCGTGGTCGCATCTGCTCACGCGTGGCAACCCCCTCCACCACGCTGAGCGTGGCCCACGCCCACCGAGCGCAATGGTTGTGCCTGCCCGCCTAAACTGCATTCGTCAGAAGCCGCGTGGCGTAGAGTGTGCCCTTGAAACTCTGCGCTGCCGTTACCGTTAAGTAGCTCTCGCTGCTATCTCCAGAGTTATGGTAAGCAGCGGTACTTGACAACGGGAGGCCAGTCAGTGTTTATAGTGAAGACGAAGGTCTGAGTTGTGCTCCAAGAAGAGAGGGTTTTTGAGCAAGCTTCGCACGCTTCTTCCTACATCCCTGTACCTCAGCGCTGTCAGTTGAGGGAACGCCGTGGGACAAGCTAGGGGCTTGCGCCTTGGAGATGCCAAGGACGCGGTAGGCCGACTGGCTCTCCGCGACGCGCGGCAGCGGCGCGCCGGAGTTCCGTCCTCGCGGCTGACCGCAGACAACGGTGGAGCTCAAACGGGCGCTGAAGATTGCGTTCTTGTTATTAATAGACGGCGTACTTGACAGGCAGCGGCCCGTAGGGCCTAAACTGTCTGAGACGCGAACGTCATTGCAGGGTAGTTGTGTGGCGTGGGGGGGATGACTTCGGTGTTGCCCGTCTTAGCTTACTTGCACATCCCTCCTTTCAAGACTGAGTAGCACCGGCTCGGCTGGCAAGTGTGTTTACTGGTTGCCCCGAGTCGACGAAAAACATACGGATGCTCCGATTCATGACAAGAGGGGAATACAGAGGAGGCAATGCAGGTGCCCGTGGCCCCGGAATCCAAATATTCGAGGACACGTGGAGTCGAAGCGATTACCTCCTTGCTGCGGCTCAGACTTGCTTGGCGTTCGTTTGCTTGGCTGCCACTTATCTCGAGCCCCCACCGCTGGACTGGCACTTACCCACCCTCAGGCTGATGTTCTTGTTCTATATCGCCTTCAGCCTGTTGGTGGTGTTCCTGATTCGTGTCATGAGCCGCGTTGCGAAGTCACTCGAAGTGCCCATTCACGTGGTGGGAGTCCTGTGGGTGTCCGGGATCTCTTTGGCAACCGGGGGGGACGGTAGCCCCTTCTTTCTTGTTTTCATAGCACTTCTGCTGATTTCGGCAGCTTACCGTTGGGGCTTACACTGGACCGTGGCGACTGCGGCAGTCTGCATTACATTAGGGTTCTTAGGACAATTAGTGGCCCGCCTGTGGATGCCCGCCTTCGCGCCGCGGCTGCCGGGAAACTGGGGCTGGAGCGGTTTCGTGCTTGAAGTGGCAGCGCTGTTGGTGCTTGGTTTCGCTGTGGGCCTGCTTGGGGAGGAACATCAGCGCTCGAGGAGCAGAGCCAAGGCCATCGGCCGATTCGTTGAGGCAGCCGGGCCCGAAGCCGGAATGCGCCAGACGGTCGAAATGGTACTCCGTGGCGTGACTGAGCTTTTTGGCGCCCGAAAAGCCCTTCTGACCATCGACCAGAAATCCACGGGAAAGACTTTCCTCTTTGAGGTCGCGAACCCACCTTTGGAGGAACAACCGAGACCGGGTTTCTGGGAAGTTGGGGAGGGTGAGCGAGCAATTTACTCTTACGGATCGCCCGGAGAGGCGTGGTACGGGCAACTGGGGAGCCAACCCCAGACGGCGGCATCGTCTCGGTTTCTGGCACTCAGCGAAGACGGCAGGAAGCTTCGGCGCGTTGAAAGCCCCCTATCTAGCCAGTTCTTTAATCGCCACCCCCTCAAGCGTCTTTTTTCTGTCCCCTTTAGTTATGCCGAGGAGTGGTCCGGCCGTCTCTTCTTGCTGGATCCCGAGGCTCGGAGCAATCGCCGAGGCGATCTGCGCTTTCTAAGCGAACTCGTTGCTGAAATCTGTCCTGCGGTCTGCGCCGTGTATTCCCTCCGACGCGTGCGCTCGCGGGTGCGTGAAGTGGAACGAGCTCGAGTTGCTCATGAACTCCATGACGGAGTCATTCAGTCCCTGGTGGCTCTGGACATGCATCTGGAGATGCTGGCCCGTAGAGCGGGTAGCGACCCCGGCGCGGATGAAGTGCGGCGGCTGCAGGATCTGCTGCGCGAAGGAATCGTTAGCACGCGGGAGCTGATGCAAGGACTGAAGCCTCTGCAGATTGATCCGACGCGTGTCGTACAGCATTTGGCCGATCTGGTGAACAAATTCCAGCGGGAGACCGGCATCGCGGCGAGCTTCGCCGCCGCGTGCCAGGAAGTGAGGCTTCCTCCGCGCGTGTGCCACGAACTTGTCCGCGTCGTGCAGGAGGCGCTGGTTAACGTGCGGAAACACAGTGCTGCCCGGCGCGTCCAAGTCACCATCGGCGGGGATAACGGCCAGTGCCGGGTCATGATCGGTGACGATGGGCGAGGCTTCGGCTTTTCTGGGCGGCTTTCTCTGGATGAACTCGATGCGGCCCATATGGGTCCGGCCGTCATCAAGGAGCGCCTGCGTGCGGTGGGCGGCGATCTGGTGGTAGAATCAGTGCCGGGCCGGGGCGCGAGCTTGGTAATCTGGGTACCGGCAGTCCATCATGGGTAGGGTAGCACGCACCAGGATTCTGATTGCGGACGACCATCCAATATTCAGGGATGGTCTGCGTAATCTTCTTGAGGTGGAGCCAGGCTTCGAGGTTGTGGGCGAAGCTTCTGATGGTGAGGAAGCTGTGCGGCTCGCCCGGCAATTGAAACCGGATTTGGTTCTGCTCGACCTGGCTATGCCCCGGTATACCGGCCGGGAAGCCCTTAAGGGCCTCGCCGGATTGCCTTCAATGCATACGATC
>DATJKY010000135.1:0-3329 GCA_035490955.1 Terriglobia bacterium
TTTCTCGCGCAAAGGCGCTGAGAAAGACGAGCGGGCGAAGTCGATTGAACTCGCCCAAGAAAATCGCTTGAGGAAGAACCTCCAGGATGAAATCCGCATCCTCAACGACGAGCGGCTGAAGCGGCTGACCGCGCTTCTGGAAGGCGAGAAACTCCTTGTCGATCTCCACGACGAGAAGACGAACAAGCGCCTGCTCCCCAAAGGGACGGACCTAACCTCTGAAGTCCTGGCGCGGATTTCGACCCGAAACCTGAAGCGCATCAAAGTTGCCAAGAAAGACCCCGAGCTTTTCGAGAAGATTGACGAGATCGAAGAGATGACCTCGCGGCAGATCGACATTCTACGCAAAATCGCGGAGGAGAAGATTGAAAAGCTCAAGAAGGGCGATGAGCTGCCTCCGGGAGTCATCAAGCTGGTGAAGACTTACATCGCCATGAAGCGCAAGCTGTCGGTGGGCGACAAGATGGCCGGGCGCCACGGTAACAAAGGCGTGATCGCGCGCATCTTGCCTGAAGAGGACATGCCCTACCTGCCGGATGGCACTCCAGTGGAGGTGGTACTGAACCCCCTCGGTGTGCCCTCGCGCATGAACGTGGGCCAAATCCTGGAGACTCACTTGGGTTGGGCTGCGAAGGCCTTGGGGGGTAAGATCGGTGAGCTGCTGTCGGGGGCAAACCGGGCTGAAATGGTTCGCAGCGAGCTCAAGACGGTTTTCCGCGACAGCGCGCTGGCAAGCTCCTTCGACGAATTGAGCGATGAGGAACTCCTCGACCAAGCTCGTTCCCTCCGGGAAGGAATTGCCTTCGCCACCCCCGTTTTCGACGGCGCCCAGGAGCAAGAGATCAAGGAATACCTGGAAAAGGCGGAACTGCCCAAATCCGGAAAGATTGAGCTTCACGATGGCATGACTGGAGAGAAGTTCGATCAGCCCGTAACCGTCGGCTACATTTACATGCTCAAGCTATCACACCTAGTCGATGACAAGATCCACGCGCGTTCCATTGGCCCCTACTCGTTAATTACTCAGCAGCCCTTGGGTGGCAAGGCCCAGTTCGGCGGCCAGCGTTTTGGGGAGATGGAGGTGTGGGCGTTGGAGGCCTATGGTGCGGCGTACATCCTCCAGGAGCTCCTTACCGCGAAATCCGACGACGTTTATGGCCGCGCCAAAATCTACGAAGCCATTGTGAAAGGTGAGGCGGCTATAGAACCTGGTGTTCCCGAATCCTTCAACGTCCTCGTCCGAGAACTCCAGAGCCTCTGTCTCGATGTCGAGCTGCTGAAGAAGCCGAAGGAGCAGCGCGTGCCAGTGGGTGCCGAATAGAGGGACCAGGTGCCGGGACCGGGAGCTCACCGGCTCCTCGCGCTTCAGTCCCCACTAGAAGTCTCGAATTTCGAGCTTGAAAGAGGAGGCCACAATTGTTTCGCAGCAGTCCTTACGACCGTGTCAGCTTAATTGGGGAGTTTGACAGCATCCGCATTAGCTTGGCTTCGCCGGAAAGAATCCGGTCCTGGTCGCACGGCGAGGTCACCAAGCCGGAAACCATCAACTACCGAACGTTCAAGCCAGAGCGGGACGGGCTCTTCTGTGCCCGCATCTTCGGCCCGGTAACCGACTGGGAGTGCTTGTGCGGCAAGTACAAGCGCATGAAGCACCGCGGGGTGATCTGCGACAAGTGCGGCGTCGAGGTGACCCTGTCGAAAGTACGGCGGGAACGCTTGGGCCACATCGAGTTGGCCTCGCCATGCTCGCACGTGTGGTTCTTCAAAGGACTGCCCAGCCGCATCGGTCATCTCCTCGACATCTCGCTGCGTGACCTGGAGCGGGCGCTCTACTTCGAGAATTACATCGTCGTGGATCCGGGTGAGACGCCGCTGAAGGAAAAGGAACTGTTAACGGAGGAACGCTATCGCGAACTTCAGCAACAGTACCCGGGAAAGTTCCGAGCGGGGATGGGGGCCGAGGCCATCAAGGAGTTGCTGAAGCGCGTAGACGTGGAGACGCTGGCTGACGAACTGCGCGCAAAGATGCGTACCGATCCGTCCATGCAGAAACGGGTCAAGTACGCCAAGCGACTGAAAGTAGTCGAAGCGTTTCGCAAATCCGGCAACAAAGCCGAGTGGATGATTCTCGACGTGTTGCCGGTCATCCCTCCTGAACTGCGCCCGCTCGTGCCCCTCGACGGAGGCCGCTTCGCGACTTCGGACCTGAACGACCTCTACCGGCGGGTGATCAACCGTAACAACCGGTTGAAAAAGTTGATGGAACTCCATGCGCCGGACGTTATCGTACGCAACGAAAAGCGCATGCTGCAGGAGGCTTGCGATGCGCTGTTCGATAACGGCCGGCGCGGCCGCGTCCTGCGCGGTACCAACAACCGGCCACTCAAGTCACTGTCCGACACGCTGAAGGGTAAGCAGGGGCGGTTTCGCCAGAACCTGCTGGGCAAGCGCGTCGACTACTCTGGACGTTCCGTGATCGTCGTCGGACCCGATCTGAAGCTCCACCAATGTGGACTGCCTAAGAAGATGGCGCTCGAACTCTTTAAGCCTTTTATCTACCACCGGCTGGAGCAGTCCGGCCAGTGCACAACCATCAAAGCCGCCAAGGAAATGGTGGAAAGGCAGGAATCCGTAGTATGGGACATTCTGGAAGAGGTTATTCACGACCACCCCGTTCTGCTTAACCGCGCCCCGACGCTTCACCGGTTAGGCATCCAGGCCTTCGAGCCCGTGCTCGTGGAGGGCAAGGCCATCAAGATTCACCCGCTGGTGTGCACGGCTTTCAACGCCGACTTCGACGGCGACCAGATGGCCGTTCACATCCCGCTTTCGCCGGAAGCTCAGATCGAAGCTTCAGTGTTGATGCTCTCTTCACGCAACATCCTCTCGCCGGCGCACGGCCAGCCACTGGCGGTGCCCACCCAAGACATCGTGCTGGGTGTCTACTACCTCACGAAACAAAGGAAAGGCGCGAGGGGCGAAGGCCGATCGTTTGCGAGCCCCGAAGATGTCCTTTTAGCCCTGGAAGCGGAGGAGGTCGAGACCCTCACTCCCATCCGCCTGCGCTATACGGGGCGCGTGATCGACCTCACCACAGCCTACGACGACCAGGACGTATTGCATACTGAGCCCATCACGGTGCAGAATCAATTCATCGATACTACCGTGGGCCGCGTGATCTTTAACGATCATCTGCCCAAAGAGATGCCCTTCGTTAACGGCTTGCTCAGGAAAAAGGGCTTGGCCGCGCTCGTCAACTACTGCTACCTACGCTTCGGGCTTGACACCACCGTTAAGCTTCTGGACGAAATCAAAGCCCTGGGTTTCCT
>DATJKY010000136.1:0-2171 GCA_035490955.1 Terriglobia bacterium
GCAACAGGAGGAGCTCCAATTCTCGACGGGAGGCGGCAGCCTTCGTTCGGTGGCACGAGCCGGATGACGCGAGAGTGTCAAGTCCGGATCTGTGAGCGGCTCGGGGTGAAACTCCCCGGGCCGACTCGGCAGCGTTGCGGACCGAGGTGCGCCGATTTTCAGCCGGTTAGCGGGGTTGAAATGCGATGGCGGAGCTGCCAACAGGCGTTCCAAGCCGAGCGGTGGTCAGGGCTCGCAACCTGTCGTCGATAGACTATGATCTGTTGAAATTGATGAAGCGATCCGGCGCGATGAGGTAGGTGATCAGATGAGGCGGCGCGATCTGCTCGCATTCATGGCTGGTACGGCGGTGTCAGGTCCGATGGCAGGCCACGCGCAGGAAGCGCCACGGACAATACCGCTGGTTTGCGCCCTCTGGCCGGGACGACCCGACGCTCCGATTGTTGGGAGCGCACGTGAAGCCTTTGCGCGAGGTCTCCGTGAGGAAGGCTATGTCAAGGGCCAGAACATTCTTGTTGAAGACAGATACGGAATAAATGCGGAGCAATTGGCTAGCGCGGCGAATGAGATCGTCGGCCTCAAGCCGGATGTGATTCTGGCGGGCGGTACCCCCGGCGCGCTCGCCGCGAAGCGCGCAACGGAACGTATACCAATTGTCGTCGACAATCTAGCTGACCCTGTACGCGATGGGCTTGTGTCCAGCCTTTCCCGACCCGGGGGCAATGTTACCGGCTACACGTTCATCGCGCCTGAACTAGGGCCCAACCGCCTTCAGCTCCTGCGAGACCTTCTTCCCGAGATTACTCGCGTGGCCGCGCTCCGTCATCCCGGCGTCTACAGCGAACGCACCATGCAAGCCATGACAACCGAGATGGAGGCGGCATCCGCTAAACTCGGCGTCGTGGTTCAAGTTTTCGACGCCGCGGGGCCAAACGAGTTCGACGAGGCGTTCGACGCAATGAGTAAAGCACGAGAACATGCGCTTGTCGTTCTCCCCAGTCCGATGTTTTACGTGAATTATCGGCGCTTGGTCGATTTGGCGGCAGCGCACCGGCTGCCGACGATGTACTATTTCAAAGAGGCAGTGCAGGCTGGAGGCCTGATGTCCTATGGGGCGGACATTAGATATCAGACACAGCTTGCGGCGGGATACGTTGCCCGGATTTTGAGAGGCGCGAACCCAGCGGAGCTCCCGATCCAGCAACCGACCAAATTCGAATTGCTGATCGACCTGAAAACCGCAAAGGAGCTCGGCCTCACTGTGCCACCATTGCTGCTTGCCCAGGCCGACGAGATCATCGAATAAGACCACGGCGAACCGGCTCCATGAAGTCTAGCCAGCCAGCTCAACCGGGCACGGAATTGACGGCTTTGGGTCGCTTTGGGCCCTTCACCCGAGATTACCGGGCTGTCACAGAAGGGAGCGCCCGTGTCAAACGAAAATGAGAATGTGCTAACGTTAGTTCTCATTGCTCGTATTCCGCCCAATGGGGTTGAGGCGTTTCGGGCATACGAAGATCAAGTCTGCCGCTGCTAAACGAACATGGTGGCCGGCTTCAACGCCGTCTGCGAGATGAGCTGGGCACCCTGGAACTACACATTGTTGGGTTTCCGTCTGATGTGGCCTTCCAGAAGTATCGGAGTGATCCGCGGCGAACCGCTGCTGCACGCCTCCTGGAAGCTTCCTCGGCAAAGCTGGAACTACTTTCTCTCCGCGACGTGCCTTGATAGGTCAGTCCGGATCGGGGCATGGGCCGGCATTGCCGGGAGCAAAAGTGAACGGCGGCTATGGGTCCAGGCCGTGTGAAAACGTGCGCCAGCCAAGAAAGTGTAAAACCGTTTTCTCTATTGCCTTGTTCGGATAGCCGTCGCCCGCACTTTTGGTTCTCGGATTGACCAAATCGAGAAGAACTTTCTACGCAGCGAATTGAACGCTGGAGTTTTCGCACAGCCTGGGTCGGGACCGGACACCTACCTTGCCCGCCGTCTTCAATATCCCGACACCGCGGGTGGCCTGGAAGGTTCGTCCCGACTCTCTGCTGGAGGGAGATGGATTCGAACTTCCAGTACGCGAGCACGAGCAGCTTTGGGATTCGGAAACGGCCATGCGCATCAACTTGGTGTCTTCGGTTCTCCGACTTTCGTAATGGATGGCGAATTGTTCTGAGGCG
>DATJKY010000137.1:0-3229 GCA_035490955.1 Terriglobia bacterium
CGCCCAGCCGTTCCTTCGCCCGCTCCAGAGCGACTCTCAGCCGGTCGGCTCCGAAGGGTTTGAGCAGGTAGTCCACGGCATGCGCCTCAAACGCGCGCAAGGCGTATTGGTCATAAGCGGTGACAAAAATCACGGCCGGGCCCTCACCGATCAGTTCCAGCACTTCGAAGCCGTCGAGCTTAGGCATCTGCACATCCAGAAAAAGCAGGTCAGGCTTTAGCTCGGCGACGGCCTTCACGGCCTCAAAGCCGTTCGGGCATTCCGCCACCACCTCAACCTCATTGTGAGCCCGAAGCAGCTCGCGCAAAACTCGCCGAGCCAGCTCTTCGTCGTCGACAATCACCGCCCGGCATTTCCTGGTTCCTTCAGCCATCAAGGTTCGCCCGCCTTTCTCTCCAGAGGCAAAGTGAGGCTCACCCGGAAACAGTCTCCGTCGCGGCCAGCACTGATGCGCGCGCGACCTCCAAAGCAAGCCTCCAGCCGTTGCCGGACGTTCTTCAGACCTACGCCGTTGCGGCGCGGCGAAGGAGTCTCGATGTCCATCTTGTTCTCCACCACGAGTGCGAGCTCGTCCCGCTCATGGCGGGCGACTAGCCGGATCCAGCCGCCCTCGGGCAGGTTTGAGATTCCGTGCACGATGGCATTTTCCACCAACGGCTGTAGCAGCAGCGGCGGCACGGCGGCATCGAGTGCTCCCGGATCGAAGCTCTCCTCGAACTTGAGGCGTGGTCCGAAACGAGCCTGCTCAACGCGAAGATAGCTTTCCACCAGCGCCAGCTCTTCCCGCAACGGGACCATCGATTTTTCTCCCAGGCCGAGCGTCCGGCGCAGAAAATCGCCGAGCTGAATGCACATCTCGCGCGCCTGAGACGGATCCACGCTGGTGAGGGCGCTAATCGAATGCAGGCTGTTGAAGAGGAAGTGAGGGTTCACTTGGGCCTTGAGCGCCCGCAACTCCGCTTCGCGAGCCAGAATCCGAGCCTGCGCCTCGCGCTCCTCCGCCTGCCGCGAGGCCTCCGATGCCAGCAGCACGTAGTGCATCGCTACAGTCAGGAGATAGAACACCACGCCGAGTCCGAAGAGCAGCCCCGTGGCTCTTGCCAGGTGTTCGCGCGATCCCCCGAAGAGCTTCAGTCCGGCGAGCGCCACCACCATCGCCCGCGCGATAAGGATCCAGAGAAAGCTGGCCACCACGCTGGCGACGAGGTGAACGGTCAGCACTGACTGTACGGTGCGCAGGCGCAGGGGGGTGAGGCGGCACACGTACCAGGACGAGAGGCACACGAAGGCGTACCCCAGGCAAAGCGGAACGGCCAGGGCCGCCCCTACTGCCCAGCCCAGGTCCCCGCTGGTGGCGAGCTGGTCTGCCACCAGGACGGCAAGAAATGCCCACCCCAGAAGGTAGAGGCTCAGGCGGCGAAAGTTGAGAAGGACCGGATGCATAAGCCGCCGTCAGTTCCTGACGTTGAAGCCTCCAAACACCCACGCGCCCGTGATGATGAGCTTCTTTCGCGGGTCCGACGCGTCGAGGGGAGGCCGGGTCTCGTCATTGTGACCACCGAAGATGGCGGTGCCGTGCACTTGGACTTCCCAGTTTCGGGGAATGATGATCTCGCCTCCGCCGAAGACCGCCACGATGTTAAGTGTAGCCTCGTTTCCCACCATATTCGCTTCCGTCAAATCCACTTGCGATCCTCCAAACACCGCCAGCCATTTCCCGCCGCGGAAGTTATTGGAGGTTACCCGAACTTTCCCGCCGCCAAATACGTCCGCGCGGTTAAAGTCCAAGCTCGATTGCATTGCGTCTCCACCGTCACTCCGGCGAGGCCATCGGAGCTTGCCGTACAGAACCCACAGGCCGACGCCTATCACCAGAAGAGGCCAGGTGCGACTGAACTGAAAGCGGTGGTACCCCAATGCACCCAACTGAAAAACCACGCCGAAGAGGATTTCCACCATACCCCACATCCAGTCCGGTGTGCTTCGGGCGCGCAGCAGCCGCATCAAACCCGCTCCTATGAGGATCAGCGGCCAGAATCGCCACACGTCCCAGATGCGTAGGACGCCTTCCTGGTCCAGCAACAGGGTGACGCCGAGCACGATGATCACAGTCCCTATCAGCAAGCCGGTGTAGTCCCTGTCGCCGCCCCAACCCAGTACCAAGCGGAAACGCGGTCTGTCGCGATCTTCAGGTCCTCGCTTATTCATCACCATCTCCTGGCGACTCTTCGACCGCCGGCCGACGCTTTCTCAAGAGACTCAAAACTTCTACCATTAAACCCATCAGCAGGAGCCCGAGACACCCCAGCGCCAGATGGTTCTCTGAAGTCGACGCCGCCTGTTGCTCAAACACGCGCCAGAGGGTTGACACAATCAGTTGCAGAGGCCAGAGATCCACCTGACGCAAGTGAGCATAACCAAATTCCGTGCCAGCTAGCAACGCCGCCGCCAGCGCCCACAGGCCCACTCTTTGACTTTTCTTCATGACGTCCTCTCCTGTTGGAATAGGTTGTCGCCGTTCACAGGATCAGATTAGATGGGGCTGAGATGCCTGTCTCGGCCTAATCGGCGAGCAGCGGCGGATTACCGGTAAGCTTTCGGGAGGAGAGCCGAATGACGGGTGACGGGAATGGAGTGGGTGCAAATCAGCGATGCCAAAGGGGCCGGATCACGTCGGAACAGGCTTCGAGGAGCACCTGCACCTCCCTGGTAAACGCGTGCCGCGTCTCGCTTTCAACATCAATCGTGCCCACCACGTTCTCCCTCGCCGCATCGAAGACGGGAACAATGATCTCCGACCTCGTGCTACCAAACGCCGTAAGGTAACGGGGATCGGCAAGGACGTCCCCGACGTTCACTGTCTCACGGCTAGCGACCGCCGCGCCACTCAGGCCCTTCGTAATAGGGAAAGTGGGGTACTCAGGTGCGGCCGGTCCATTCCAGACGATGTTTCTCACCACGCCAGCCGCACGGTCCACGTCATACAGCCCGACCCAGCGATACCCGCCAGTGTTCTGTAGGAGAGCCGCCACCCGTTTCAGCGAAGTAGTCCGATCTTGAGCATTTGACACAATCAGTTTGAGGTCGGCCAGAAGCTTGGCGCGATCAGCAGTCATTGCAGTAAACCGTCGCGAACAATTCGCCCCTGAAACGTCGCCGTTCAGTGCGCTAACCAACCTTTCGACGTTGGTTGGTTGACGGAAGTTGCTCAGCCAATTGAAAATAGAAT
>DATJKY010000138.1:0-6216 GCA_035490955.1 Terriglobia bacterium
AACAACAATATATAGCCTTGTTCTTGGACTCCCCCAGAAAGTGAAACTGCCGGGTATTGACCCCGGCAGCTTATTGCGCATTGATGGCGCAACTCATCAAGAAATGTTGAGCTCAACATTTTGCAGAGTGTTTTTAGGTCAGCGTCGCGGCGGGAGACGGTTGGAAAGCATGGGAACGGGTGGTCGCTGCGACGGTGGGCTAAAAACCGATAGGACAAAACCGCCGCCCAGAGCGTGGCCTATGTGTATTGGTTGCCGGCTGGATCTCTGGCGAGGATCTGAAGGGACGGAAGCGGTCAGCGTTGAGGATTGCCCGGAGTAGCCCGGTGTGCCTCCAGTGGGCTATCACAGCGTTAGGGACGACTTCTGCCCCTTGGAAAATCTTCGGGAATGAGCAACGTGGTAGCACTTCTCCTGTCGCTTGGCCTGGGCAAGCTTGTGCGGCGCGATTTGGTTTATATCCGAAAATGGTTCTGTTCATCATGAGGTATCCGTAACCGCGATTTTCCTGTGTGGGCTGCGAGGCAAGATTGCAATCACAAGCATGTGACCTTGGTGACAGACTGGGCATTGCGACAACGAAGAGCCTGTGAGTTCTTCATAGCGCTGGCGATAATCATTAGCAGCTTCGGGGGCAGGTGGTTCTTGCGTCGGCATGTCCAACAATTCTCGGCAGAGTGCTAGTTTCTGCTCTCGGTACCGGTTGGCTAGGAACCCGTAGTAGCGGATGCGCTGGAAGCCTTCAGGGAGCACGTGTAATAGGAAACGGCGGATAAACTCTTCGACCTCCAGTGTCATCGTCTTTTGCTGGGCGTCCTGACGATAATCCTTGTAACGGAAGCTTACCTTGTCCTCCGTAATATCCAACAGACGATTATTGGAGATCGCCACGCGATGAGTATAGCGCCCGACGTAGTCCAACACCTGCTCGGGTCCCGCAAAAGGCCGTTTGGCGTAGACCACCCATTCGGCC
The DNA here is from genome assembly GCA_035490955.1 of Terriglobia bacterium. GTDB lineage: Bacteria > Acidobacteriota > Terriglobia > UBA7540 > UBA7540 > DATJKY01. The sequence continues at coordinate 974 of DATJKY010000138.1, forward strand.
TCGCGCAAAGGAGCCAGGTAATCCAGGAACGAACACCGCTCTCGGAGTGATTGCAGCGAGGAGAAAAACTCCAGCTTGCCGGCATCAAAGGCGTTGAGCAATTTTTCCAGGAATAGACGGCGAAACAGCCTTGAGAGCACGCGGACGGACAAGAAAAATCCATCCCGACAGGAAATCCACTGGGTTCGGTCTGGAGAGAGCCCACCTCCCGGGACAACACAGTGTAGGTGAGGATGATGAAGCAGGTTAGAGCCCCAAGTGTGGAGCACGGCGAAAAAGCCGATCTCCGCCCCCAGATGCTTGGGATCGCCGGCGATGGTGAGCAAGGTTTGCGCCGTGGCCTTGAACAGAATGCCATATATCTCTCTCTTGTTGTGATAGGCCATTGCGGCAATCTGTTCCGGTACGGTGAAGACCACGTGGAAGTACTGCGTGTCCAGCAGCTCGGATTGGCGATCTTCGAGCCATTGAGCGCGGGCAAAGGACTGGCATTTTGGGCAATGGCGGTCGCCGCATGAGTTGTAAGCGTTGCGCTGATGGCCGCAATGGTCACACTGCTCCAGATGACCGCCGAGAACAGCAGTCCGGCAGACCTCGATCGCGGTCATGACACGGCGCTGTGCACTCGAAAGCGAAGCGCCATGTTCTTGACGATAGGCTTCGCCGTAGCGGCGAAACACATCCGCCACCTCAAGCTTGGGGCGATCCACGTCCCGGAGCTAGAAGTATTGTGGTGGAGCGGATTTCGGCTCAGCGGCCACTGGCTGCGGTAGCAGATCGAGAGGGCTGGCAGTCGAGCACACTTTGCTCGTAGCGATGCGTAAATAGCGGGCCGTGGTAGCCAGGCTACGATGACCAAGCAGCAGTTGAATAGTGCGCACGTCGGTGCCCGATTCCAGCAAATGAACTGCAAATGCATGCCGGAGGGAATGCGGTGTGATCGGTTTGGAAATGCCGCAACGTTGATGCGCCTTCTGGCACGCTTGCTGCACCGAGTCCTTGGTGATGTGGTTGCCAACTCGATCACCTGGGAAGAGCCACTGCTTGGGCTTGTCCACCGGCCACCAGGCGCGCAGGATTTCCAGCAACTTTGAGGAGAGCATGACATAGCGATCTTTCTGCCCCTTCCCATGCTCGACACGAATGACCATCCTTTTGCTATCGATATCGGCGACTTTCAGACCGATAGCCTCGGAAATGCGTAAGCCGGCAGCATAGCAAATCGTCAGGATCGTGCGATGCTTGATGCTCTGCACGCAGCTTAAGAACTTTAGGACTTCTTCCGGACTCAAGACAATTGGCAATTTTTGGGGCTTCTTGGGCGCCGGGATGATTTCTTCCACCTTCCAGTCTTTATGAAGCGTGACTTTGTAGAGGAAGCGAAGAGCGGCTATCGCGATGAGGATGGAACCGGTAGCCAGCTTCCTTTCGTTTGTCAGGTAGATTTGGTAAGAGCGAATTTCCTCAGGGCCCAGGACTTCCGGTGATTTCCTGAAATGGCGTGCAAACAGCGAGACTTGTTGCACGTAAGAGTTTTGGGTATGCGGTGAGAGATTCCTCACCTGCATGTCCTCGGTCATGCGTCGTCGAAGGAATGTCATAGTAAGATCCTTTCGAGACGAAATTTGCCGCAACCAGCTTTCCCGTGCCCTCGCAACGACGTTTGCGTGGCAAGAGACTCCGCCTCAGATGCCCGCGCGATTGCCGGCTACGATCCGAAATCGTGGCCTACCGCATACCGCTCCGCGGTTTAGTCCAATTAGACTAATGTTGAGTGCTCAAAAATGTGGAGCTGAAGGCGCGTGAGCCGCACCAGGAGCTTGCTGGAGGGTTGCGCAACTCCACATTATTGACGGGGTTCAAAAGGCTGGGGTTGCGTTTGCGATGAACGCAACATTCTCCCTTGTCCAACTCCGTCCTCGATCCTTCCAGCGTTGGCGCGCTTTGCCGATCTTCGGCCCTGACCTGGATGATTTTGTTCAGTGGCTGCGGGATCAAGGCTATACGCCCGGATCCATCCGTTACTACCTAAGAGTGCTTCCTCAAGTGGTGCGCTGGCTGCGGCGTAGGAGGATTACTTCGCTCGCCCAGTTGACTCAGCAAGATCTGCAGACGGCTCGCCGTTATTATCGACCCCGCAGCTCAGACCTCAGTGGCGCGGTGCGTGCCCTGGGCCGGTTTTATCTTGAGCGAGGAACGATCCCGGAAGGTCAGGCACCCACACCCTCGCCCGTGGAGATCGAGCTGGATCGATTTGCCGAGTACCTGCGGGAGAGCCGGGGGCTAGCAGCGGCCACCGTCTTGGGCCACATCCAACGGCTTCGAGCCTTTTTGCGTTTTCTGAGGGTAGATCAGGATCCGGGCTGTCTGCGCCAGCTCGAAGTCGGCCGCATTGAAGCTTTTTTACATTGGTCAGCCCGAACTAACAACCGCTTTAGCCTGCAACATATCGTGGCGACTGTTCGGGCGTTCCTGCGACGGCAGTACACTCAGGGAAAGCTTCCACGAACCTTACATCTGCAGATCGATACCCCACGGGTGTATCGCCTAGAGCGAATGCCGCGGGCGCTTGTGTGGACTCAAGTCCAGTCATTGCTTCGTTCCATCGATCGTTCCGAGCCTTTCGGACTCCGCGACTTGACCCTGTTGTATCTGGCCGCAGCTTACGGCCTGCGTAGTGGGGAGTTGGTACACTTAACCCTCGATGACCTCGATTGGCGTGGTCGCACGCTGCGGGTGGCCCAAACCAAAACCAAGCAGACGATCCGACTACCTCTCAGCGATGAAGCTGCCAACTTGCTGATTGACTATCTACGCGAGGCGCGCCCCAAAAGCCGTCATCGGCACCTCTTCCTGCGGATGCGGGCGCCCGACGGTCCCCTTAAGCCCGCCTCGGTTCACGACGTGCTCGATCATCGTCGGCGACTGAGTGGCTTAGACCTTCCTGCGTTCGGTACGCACGTACTGCGTCATTCCTTGGCAGCACATCTGCTGCGCCAAGGCGTAGGGATCAAGACCATTGGCGATACTCTCGGCCACCGCGACATCGAGAGTACCTCCATCTACCTTCGTTTGGGCGTTGACGATCTGCGCGGCGTGGCTCTGCCCGCGCCCCCTTCGATCGCGCACCGTTCTGCCCCGCGATTAATACCGGTGCGCAGCCTTCCTAAAGTACGGGCGCCGCGTCCCTCACGAGAACTGCCCAAGGGCTTTCACAGCTCGCTAGCCGGTTCCCTCCAACGCTTCCTGGACCTCAAACGTACCCTCGGGCGCCGCTATTGCGGCGAAGGGGCGATCCTGAGCCACTGGGATGATTTTCTCCATCGCCATTATCCCCAAGTCCGGAAGGTGCGTGCCGAAATGTTCTCCGGCTGGACCCAAGAGCTGAGCCATCTTAGCCCGACAGTGCGTCGAGCTTGGCAACGCCTCGTTAGGAACTGGCTTCTGTTTCACGCTCGAGATCATGCGGGCACCTTCATTCCCGACCTGCTGACCTTTCCAAAGCCGACCCCGGCGCAACTCCCGCGCTTGGTCTCCGAAGCCGAGATGGCGCGCATCCTTCAAGCCGCCCGGCAACTGCCCCCTTCGCGCACCAACCCGCTGCGGGCCGAAACAATCGCATTGGGCTTGCTCTTGCTGTTCTGTTGCGGGCTGCGGCGCGGGGAACTGCTACGACTCAAACTGAGCGACCTCGACCGGAACCAAAGCCTCCTGAGCATCGTGGAGACCAAGTTCCACAAGTCTCGGCTGGTGCCGCTGGATCCCACCGTAGCTGGCCACCTGGAGCACTACCTCCAACAGAGATCCAGAAGGAAGTTGGCGATGACTCCGGATGCCTTCCTATTGTGGAGTGGCAATCACTCCCCAGAGGTCTACGCCGCCAACAGCCTTCTGAGCGTGTGGCGGCGGTTATGCGTCAGCGTCAAAGTGCTGAACGCGCAGGGTCATCCACCCAGACTTCACGATCTACGGCACAGCTTCGCTTGCAATGCTCTGCAACGTTGGTACACCCAAGGCGCCGACGTGCAAACCAAATTACCCCACCTGGCCACCTACCTCGGTCACGTCAGCGCCGTGAGCACCTACTACTACCTGCAACTGACCCCAGAACTGCGTCAGTCTGCAAGCCAGCGCTTCCATCAGCGCTTCAGCCCGTTACTTACGGCCGAGGGAGGCGTCGTATGAAGTCGCGCAAAACTTCCACCCTCGCCGCCACCTTGCATGGCTTCTTTACCGACTACCTCCCCCGTCAACGCGCCCTGAGCGCCCACACGCTTCACAGCTACCGGGACAGCCTCAAATTGCTGCTGCAGTTTGTTGCCGGGAATGGCGATCCCAGCCAAATCACCCTCGAGGGCCTCACCGTCGAGCGCCTGACAACGTTCCTCCACTATCTTGAAACGGGACGTCGCAACCAAAGCAGCACTCGCAACGTACGTCTAAGCGCCATCCACAGCTTCTTTCGCTATGTGGGCACTCAATGCCCCGAACACTTAGCCCAAGTCCAGCGGATCTTAAGCGTTCCCTTCAAGCGAAGCATTACCCGGGAAATCCAGCATCTGTCCTTCGACGAAATCCGGGCTGTGCTGGGTGCCATCGACCGCTCGACCGGCCTCGGCCGCCGCGACTTTGCCCTTCTGAGCCTCATGTTCAACAGCGGGGCGCGCGTCAGCGAGATTGCGGCTTTGCAGGCCGCCGATCTGCAACTGACCCCACCGCCCAGTATTGTGTTGCGCGGCAAGGGCCGCAAAGAACGGACCTGTCCCCTGTGGCCCGAGACGGCCCACCTGTTGCAGAAGGTGCTTGAGGAACGCGGTGTCGCGTCGCGTCCCTCGGTGGCTCTGTTCCTCAACCATCGCGGGCGACCGCTGACACGCTTTGGCATTCGATTGATCTTGCGCAAACATCTGCGCGAGGCGGCACAACGTACCCCTTCCTTAAAGCACAAACGGCTTCATCCCCACAGCCTAAGACACAGTACCGCCGTCCATCTGTTGCGTTCCGGCGTCGACTTGAGCACCATCGCCCACTGGCTGGGGCACGCCAGCCTCAACACCACTAACAAGTACCTGGCCATGGACCTGGAAGCCAAGCGCGAGGCACTGGCGAAAGCCAAGCCGCTGCTTCGAGGGGGACGACGCTCGGGGAAGTGGCAGCGCGACCGCAACCTAATAGCCTGGCTGGAGCAACTCTGAAATCCCCATCAATAATGTGGAGTTGGGCACCCCTCCAGTAAGCTCCTG
>DATJKY010000139.1:0-2514 GCA_035490955.1 Terriglobia bacterium
GCTGTATTGGTTCCAATTGCGCTGATTCTTATCGATGGGGATATCTTCGAAGTAGGCTCCCCAATGGTTGTTGCTCATCGGATATTTCATGAGCCACTCCCAGGCCAACCGGCGAGCGCGCTCATAGGACGGACGGTCGCCGAGACCCAGGCGAGTGAGCTCCTCGAAAAGCCTGATGTTCGCAATCACATGCGCGGTGTATTCCTCGCGTATAACGTTCGTCCGCGCGAGGACCCGGAAGGGCCAGGCCGAATGCGTCAAGGCACCCGGCCGGACATGAGCAGCTAGGGCGTTTGCACACGCCAAGGCGGCGTCGCGGTACTTTGCCTCACCTGTCACCTCGTAGAATTTCAGGTATCCGACGCCGAGTTCGCCGACCTTGTCAGGCTGGATGGAGAAGTGGCCGTCCCCCACCCCACACGCGCCGCTGCCCGGCATTTCCTTTGCGCAATACTTCACCTCGTCCGCTCCGAAGTATTCCGTCGAGCCGGCATCGGAGCTTGCATACGGGACACCAGACCAATCCCACGCTGGCGGGGTCGTGCCGTGCGCCAACTGGTAATCGAGCATCTCGCGCACCCGATCGAGCGCCAGCGTATCGCCGGAATAGGCATAGTACGCCAGGGCTGAGTCCACAAACATCGCATAAAGACCCGCGGGATTGTGCGGCCAGTCAGTCCCGCGAAGCGTTGAGGGATCGAAGGTCGAGTGGACCATGTAAACCTTCAATCCGTTGGACTCAAGGGGAACTTTGTTCTCGATAAAATCCCACGCAAGCTTGACCACCTGGCCGTAAGCCCGCTCCTGTGGCGTCACCCAGGAGAGCAGTTTCCCTGGCTATCGAGAACCACTGGGTGGCCGTTCAGCCGCCTCCCCGCCTGGCCAAACAGCGGCGCATTGAGGGCCAGGAGTAGAAGCAGGGGTAGAATGCGTGTTACACGGCAAGCCAGCATCTGACCTCCTCGCGAGCCCGACGGTCGGAGGCGTGCCCCGGGCGGGTCTAATCCGGGCAGAGTTCGCATGAAAGGCGTAAAGCGGATGCTCCCACAAGTGGAAACGCCTTTCAAGTATTAGTATGCTATATTCGGCCGCGCTCGCGAGGGCCCGTCGGCTCCAGCCGCGAAATTTCTCGTCGAGGCCGGCACTGGCGGTCGACCACTACCAAACGCGCTTGGAAAGGTTGCAATCCAGCCCTCCGTCGCGTGGCGACGACAGGGTGTCCACCTTGGCGGACGGGTGACGGGTTCCTCGAGTGCTACCGTACCTAAGCCGTTTCGATCACCTTCATAGCGCTTCACGGGGTGCAAAATGCGTTCAAACTGCTTTCATCGGATTCCGCACATTCTCGGCGCGCTGCTGTGCAGCCTCCTGTTGGCCGGCCCGCGCCCGGCGCTCGCCCAGCAACCAGGAGCGCAGATTCAGGTCTCGATCAATCCCCAGCAACGCTTCCAGATGATTGACGGCTTCGGCGTGAACTTCAACGGAACGTACTTTCGAGATGCCCAGAAGCCCATGATCGACCTGCTCATCGACGATCTGGGGGCCACGATTTTCCGCCTGGACCCCTACGGCCTGCTGAATTGGGAGGTGGTGAACGACGACAAAGACCCAAACGTCATGAACTGGGAGTATTACAACGACCGATACTCGATTCCGACCTTCGAGGCCTCCTGGGCGGCAGCACGCTACTTGAATTCCCGCGGCGTCCGGCCGTTCCTGACCCTCAGCGGTACCGCTCCTGACTGGATGCTCGACGACAAGGCTCCCCCACCCCAGCACCGCGTCTGTCATCAAGGCGCTTTGTCGAAACCCGCCCATTTGAACCCCGCCATGTACCGGGAATTCGCGGAAGAAATCGTGTCGATGCTGCTGTACGCACGGACGAAGGCGCGTATCGATTTCGAGTACTTCAGCCCCCTCAATGAAACGGATTGCTATCCGGCAGAAGGGCCCCGCGTGGATCCGGAAGAGATATCCAAAGTCCTCGATGCTATTGCCCAGCGCATGAAGAAGGAAGGGCTGGGGGATGTCAAGCTGGTGGTCGCCGACCAGGCCATGGTGACGAACAATTACATTGGCCCCATCCTCCACGACGACGACCTGATGAAGCAGGTGGCGGTCTTCTCCTTCCACACCTATAGCGAAGATTCCGTCGGCTCGCAAGTGGAACGCATCCGGCAGAGCAAGTATCCAGAAACTCGCGTGTGGCTCAGCGAATATGGCGATCTGAACGACCTCGACAAATCGCAGGAGAATGAATGGGAGAACTTCTCCTTGGCCGCCACGCAGCGTGCCCTGCGGGCCTTAAATCAAGGTGCTATGGCAGCTCTCTATTGGGACGCCTACGATAACTACCACGAGCACTACCCGCGCCTGACTTTCTATGGGCTCATGCAGAACGTTGACCACATCTATTCGCCTAAGAAGCGTTACTATGCCGCCAAGCAGCTCTATCACTTCGTGCGGCCGGCTTCGCAGCGGATCGCCGCCGAGAGCAATTCGCCGAACTTGATC
>DATJKY010000140.1:0-3558 GCA_035490955.1 Terriglobia bacterium
CAATTTCGTCGCTGGATCCGTAGGGCCGCGCACAGCAGCGTTGTTGATGAGAATGTCGAGATGGCCGAATTGGCTGAGGACCGTGTGCACCAGGCGACGCACGTCAGCATCGCGACGAACATCGGCGCGCACCCAACGCCAGCGGTCTCCGGTCGCTTCGATGTCGGCTGCCAGCTCTAACAGTGGCTGATGCCGGCCGGCTCCGGCGACCCGCGCTCCCGATCTCAGAAAGTCGAGAGCAATGGCGGCTCCGATGCCGGAGCCCGCACCGGTAACGAGTGCAACCTTGCCGTCAAAATCGCGGGGGGCAGAGACCATCGGATTCAGAACTATACACTACTCAAGCTCATTTCGAGCCTTGTGAATTGAAAGACTTCCTGCAAGGCATAAGAAGTGCTAGCCTTGGCTGTAGACGTTTCCAGGCCACCCTTCGGTAGCTGAGCTGGTGACCTTAGCGCATCGGTGCGCGGCAAACCTTGGCTGTAGAACGTTGTGAAGAATTCGGCCGGCGCAGACCTTTGAGGTCTGCGAGGCTGGCAATAACTCCTGACGGCGCACCCGCCGCGGCGGGAAATGTGCGGCAGCCACTGATGGCAGATTTTTTCACAGCTTCGTACCTTCGGGCGACCAGTCGCCGCGGCGACTCGCCCTACAGGAGGATGCAATGACCCGTTGGCATGTTCTTTTGGTCTCGATACCCATGGTTGCCGTGGCTGCAACCCAGGCCGTGAGCCAATCCATTTTTGACGAGAAGGCTGACGCCCATCAGCAGATCGCAGTAGCGATCGGCGAGGCGTCCAAGACCGGCAAGAACGTCATTCTGGATTTCGGCGCTAACTGGTGCGGCGACTGTCACGCCCTCGAAGCGCAAATGCAGGGGCCCGAACTCGCAACGTTAATCGCCAAGAGCTTTATAGTGGTTAATGTCGATGTGGGACGCTTTGACAAGAACCTTGACCTTGCCCAGAAGTATCGAATCCCTCTAAAAAAGGGCATTCCGGCCCTCGCCGTATTAGATCCGCATGGCAACCTTCTCTATTCCCAGGATCAAGGCCAGTTCGAAGACGCCCGCCACATGACCTATGAGGCGATTAAGGCTTTCTTCGAGCGGTGGAAACCTAAAGGCTAATGCCGGCCACCTAGCGCAGACCCTGCTCCTGCCTGCCCTGGCCGACCAGTCGCCGTGGCGAATCGCCCCTACAACCGTTGAGATGATGTGATAGAGTTACGCAGCATGCTCTCGGACACACATCCAGATGTCGAAAGGATGCAAATTACGATTTTGCGCTCCATGCCTTCATGGCGCAAATTCCGGCTCGTCAATGACCTCATCGTGACCGGCCGCAAGCTGGCTCTTGCCGGATTACGCGAGCGGTTTCCTGGGGCAAGTGCCGAAGAACTTCAACGTCGTCTCGCCACCCTGCTTCTGGGCCCGAAGGTTGCCCAAAGGGTCTATGGCCCCGAACCCGATCCCCCCACCGTCCGCTGACCCCGCAGAGCCGCTTCAGGTCTTGCAGCGGGTCATCGCAAGCCTGGAGGCCTTGGGTATCCACTACATGCTTGTAGGATCTTTCGCCAGTTCTCTTCACGGTTTTGCTCGGTTCACCCAGGATGCTGACCTCATTGTAGACCTCTTCCCAAGCCAACTGGATGCGTTCGCGCAAGCGTTGGCCTCGGACTTCTACGTGGACCAGGGACTCATTCAGCAAGCCTTGAAGCGGGGTACTTCGTTCAATATCATCCACTTCGAATCGTCGTTCAAGGTGGATTTTTTCATTGTCGGCGGGCGGAATTTTAGTAGGGCGGAGTTCTCACGTCGCGTATTACGCCAGGTCGATCCGCGTTCGGAGTTCGAAGCTTACGTGCAGACTCCCGAAGATGCCGTGCTTTCAAAGCTCGATTGGTACCGCATGGGTGGTGGAGTTTCGGAAACCCAGTGGCGAGACGTAATCGGAATCCTCAAAACTCAGTCAGGGCAGGTTGACTTCGGTTACCTTCGCAAGTGGGCGGGCGAGTTGGGCGTCGCTGATCTGCTGGAGCGGGCGTGCCGAGAAGCCGGTATTGAATGCTAAATGATACCTACTGCTTCGGCCCTAAGAGCGCATCCTGACCACCAAATAGAGAAGCAACGCCGTCAACGCCATGACCGACAAGAAGATCACGAGGAGCCGCAACGCTTTCTTGACCCTCTGGGTGCGTGGCAGGTAGCAGGAAGGCAACTATCCAACTCGCCAGAACCGACACTACGACAGTCCAAGCAGAGTTACTCCCATTGGATAATGGCCATCACTTCTAGCCCAAAGCTAGGACGAGAGACGTTTTTGTCGTGCTCACCGATCACGGAAGTTGCTGAGTCCAAGCGTCTTTTCGAGAAGCTCTTCACAACGCCGAAGCTATCGACCTAACACCAAGCGGTCGACGCGCTGGCTGACGTCGCGCAGGTACGCTTCGTCACCGCCTTCGAGCTCGGTTGTAGCGTAGCCGGAATAGCCGATGTCCGCAAAGGCCTGGCGCACGGCGCCCCAGTCGATGTCACCGTCTCCCAGGTTAACCCACGCGTAGCACTCCTCCTTACGCTTGAAGTCCTTCAAGTGGACCTTCACGACTCGCTTGCTCAGGGTGAGAATCCAATCCTGCGGATAACCGTAGAGCACCACATTACCGACGTCAAAGTACGATTTTATCCATGGGCTGTTGAACTGATCCACGTACCTGGCCATCTCCAACGGGCTCAAGAGAAACTTGTTCCACACTTCTTCGACGGCGATGACGACGCCCAACTCTTGGGCGAGAGGCACGAGTTTTCGGATCTGTTCTTGCGAGCGAGTCCATGCGTCCTGATAGCGGGTGTTGGGGTTCACCACGCCGGGGACTAACAAGACTGTGTCTGCCCCCCATAACTTGGCGTTGTGCAGTGAGGTACGCATGGCGTTCAGACTTTTCTCCACCACCGCCGGGTCGCTCGACGACAGTGGCCACTCCCAATGACCCTGGTTCATGACGGAGTGGATTCTCACCCTGGCATCGTCGGCGGCTTTCTTGATCTCGTCCGCCTCCCGCTGATCCGGCGTGGTATAAGCTTCCACGGCCTCGAAGCCCACGTCCCGCGCCAGCTTGAATCGGTCCGCGTAGCTTAGCCCTTTTGGCAGCATGCCCAGCAAGACCGCCTTTTTCATAGGCAGCGGTGCGGCAGCCGAGTTGTCTCCGCCGCCAGCCGGTTTTCCCAAGGGCGCCAGCGCCGAGCCTCTGCTGGCAAGGCCCGCGCCGATACCTCCGGCCAAGGTCGCCTTCATGAATTCACGACGGGAAGAGGAATTTGGCATTTTGGCTCCTGACTTCAAGCGAACTGGTGGAGATCGATTTTCGGATCCCACACTTCCTCGGAGCTCAGGAGCTCCTCCCAAGTCGTGCACCTGCCCGTATAGGCGGCCTGGCGTCCGAGCATGGCGGACAATGCGGACTCCGCGCCTGTCGCCGCCTGATTGTGATAATTCTTGCTGAGGACGCTCTCGACGAAGGCTTTCTTCTTCTCCGGGTCGGCTTGCTCCAGGTTGTCGT
>DATJKY010000141.1:0-7205 GCA_035490955.1 Terriglobia bacterium
GGCCGAACCCCGAGCTCCGAATTCCGATTCCCGAGCAGTGGCAAGCAAGGCTTTGACCCGCTCTTTCATTTGGTCCGCGGCCTTGTTCGTGAAAGTCACCGCCAGGATGCTTTCCGGCGCGACCCTGCGCGCCGTAATCAGGTAGGCGATCCGGTAGGTGATGACGCGCGTCTTGCCGCTGCCTGCCCCGGCGAGGATCAGCAGCGGCCCCTCGGTCGCCTCCACGGCGGCGCGTTGCTGGGGATTCAGTTGATCGAGAAGTGACATTTCTTATCCGAACGTCGTCTCTGCGCGCCCAGCTCGTGCACGTCCCTGGGTGAGCGCCGAGACATTAACGTAACAAGGAGGCAATGTGTCTATTCTGGGATGCAAGCCTGACTGATTTCGGGTACCAGGTCGGTTCAGCTTGGCGGAGTTGTATGGTGAGGGGATGATGGCGATCCTTCCTACTGTCTCTCCACTGGGGCGGGAGATCAACCGGAGGTTGGGCGCGATTTTGCTGGCGAACACATCGAAAGCCTTCCTATCTGGCGACGGGACCAAATGCGTTCGACTCAATAGTGCCCTCGGTGGGATCGTCTGCCAGTCGTTCCCTTTAACGATCGGCCGTCCCTTGGCCTCATCTGCGTACAGGTCTACGTCGCTCGCAAGACACAACCAGGACACAATCTCTCCGAGGCTGAATGCGTAATGCAGGTTTTCGCTCCAGAACACCCCACCCCCCGCACCGGGGGCCTGAAAAAGCTCAACTCTGACGCGAGTACCCCCGTGACGCATAACCTCCTCTTCATTGGCGCTCCTCAGTATTGGTGGAGCATCTAAGCCAGCGCCGAACTCGAGCACCTTAGCCGTCGAAAAGCCCTGGTCGAAGCGACGACTCGTGATCTTAACGCGAGCGCCCAGCATGAATACCGAGAAGAAGCCGATTCCATAGCGGCCAGTCGACTGAAAGCCCTTCGCGAGCAGCCCCGGAAACTCCGACGACATCAGCGAGGATCCCCAATACGAGATGCCAAAGTCTAAGAAGGGTCCGGTCAAGACCTCTTCGCACATGCCGACACCGCTATCCTCGACCTGAAGCCAGTGCTTCCCGTCCGTTTGTCCTATGCTGACGATCACGTGTCCCCAATTGCCTTCGCGATCGTCAACGTATCTACGAGCCCGGACGGCATCGCAGGCATTCTGAATCAGCTCGCGGAGGCAGACATATTTACGATTCCCGTACAGCTCCTCTCCACGAGCTTCTTGACAAGGTCACGTACATTCGAAACGCGGATCCTTGCCTCCACTGGAATCCACCCCTCCGTTCGGACGTATTTGGCCAGCCTGCCCGGATCGTCGGCTCCAGCGACGCCGCGGACCGGGAACCGAGGGCGCCCGGCGTCGGCGAGGAGCGCGTCCACCTGCCTGAGCTCTCTGTCGATCATCCGAAGGGCCTCGTAGCATAGCCACCATGCCGGAGCATCCTCGAGCTCAAACGGTCGCGAAGACGTGAAGATTAGCCGGTCGTGCTCCCGCTGGGGCTTTTGAAGGTTTCCTTGAAATGCCCAGTGCCTATCAGCGACCCCCGCCGGCTTTCTAAGGGTGCGCAGGAAGGCCGGAGCCCTTCTGCCGTCTAGGTTACTTGCGTCTGCCAAGCGCAACACGCAGGCGATCTTGAGAGGGTCGATAGTCCACTCGCACGGGCACCAGGGTGTCGCGCCGACGGTCGTTGCGAACTCTTGGCCTAACTGCGAAGGCGGCCACCAGTGGCTGTGCGCGATGCGGCCAATCAGCGGTCCCAGCTGGAGCCGAATCTCCGCGTCGTCAATTAGGTAGTACGTCTGGCCGTTGTGCGAAAAGTTCAGTAGGGCGAGTTTTTCTGCTTGTTTGGCGTGCAGCAGTCGGAGCGTCAGCGCTGTCGCACTTTTCTTCATTCCCTCATCCGCCCGCGCTATCTCCGCCTCGGTGGGGCGCCGGCCAGATTTCTCCTGCAACAAGCTGACGATATGGTCTTGCCAGACCGGATTTTTCTCGATCGTTTCTTTCCCATCCGGAAAGGCGGCCAACGACATGCCTAGGTCGTGTAGAAGAAATGTGCCGCCCAGCACAAACACCTCTAGCGGATTCAGCTGGACATCGGTACACCAGATTAGGTCGGCTGTTTCCCACAAAGCGTCGAGATGAGCGATGTCGTGGACGGTAAAGTCCTTCAAGTCCCGAGGGATTTCGCCAGCTAACAGGGCTGCACGTTCCCGAAAGCTGAGGAACGCAGACCGAAGCTTCTGCCGCTGGTCGGCCGACGCGTCGTCATCTCGCTCTTGCAGGGATGATCTCCACAAGCGCGTCAATCTGAACTGATCCAAACTGATCCCCTAACCGGGCGCACCGGGCGCGATTTACCCGAATTACGTATTGTACCCTTGACTGGCCATTGGGAGTGGCAAGAATGGCCGGCATTGGCCGCGACCTTGGGCTCACAGGTCGTGTGGTTCCAAACGCTCGTCGTCTCTCAGCTGCCGCGCTCTTCCTGAGGACCGATCACTCTTCCCGCTGGTATTTGCGCTTCTTCGGGCGCCGGTTGGATTCGAGGATCTTCTTGCGCAAGCGGATGGACTTGGGAGTGACCTCAACGTATTCGTCGTCAGCGATGAACTCAATGGCTTCTTCCAGTGTCAGCGGCCGAAAGGGGACCAGGCGGATGGCTTCATCGGCCACTGAGGCACGCATGTTGGTGAGCTTCTTTTCCTTGACGGCGTTGACGTCCATGTCGTCCCAGCGCGCGTTCTGCCCGATCACCTGCCCTTCATAAACCTCCACGCCCGGTGGGACAAACAGCTCCCCGCGCTCCTGCAGGTTCCACAGCGCGTAGGCGGTGGTGCGACCGGCCCGATCGGCAACGAGTGATCCAGTGAGGCGCGAAGGGATCTCACCTTGCCAGTCGACGTAGCCTTCGAACAGGGTGTTCATCACCGCGGTGCCGCGCGTCGCTTTAAGCACTTCACTGCGCAGCCCTATGAGTCCGCGCGAGGGAATCGAAAATTCCAGGCGCACTCGGCCGCTGCCGGACTGGGGGCCGGTGTGACTCACAATTTTGTTGTTGATGCCCTTGCGGATGCCGATCTCCTGCATCAAGACGCCCACGAATTCCTGTGGAACATCGATGATGAGCTGTTCCGCGGGCTCCTGCAGCTTGCCCTCGACGGTGCGCGTAATGATCTCCGGCTTGCCCACCGCCAGCTCATAACCCTCGCGCCGCATCATCTCGATCAAAATGGCCAACTGCAGCTCACCTCTGCCCATCACCTTGAAAGAGTCCGTGCTTTCCGTTTCTGCAACGCGGATGGAGACGTTGGTGAGCAGTTCCTTCTCCAGGCGCTCACGCAGGTGCCGCGATGTGACGTACAAGCCCTCTCGGCCCGAGAAGGGTGAGGTGTTCACCGTAAAAACCATGGAGATGGTGGGCTCATCGACGGGGATGTGTGGCAGCGGAGCAGGGGATTCGACGCTGGTCACGGTCTCGCCGATGGTGATTCCCTCCACTCCGGCGATGGCGACGATATCACCGGCCTCGGCGGTTTCCAGGTCAATGCGCTCCAGTCCCTCGAAACCGTAAAGTTTGGTAATACGGGTTTGCTGAATGCTGCCGTCCAGTTTGGCCACCGCCACTTCATCCCCGCGGCGCAGCGTGCCTGAAAAAATGCGACCGAGCGCAAGCCGCCCGTGGTACTCGCTATAATCCAGGTTGGCCACTAGAAGCTGAAGCGTTCCGCCGGGTTCTCCCGCCGGCGCAGGAATGGTCTTGAGAATGGCCTCGAAGAGCGGCTGCAGGTTTTCGGAGGCGCCGTCGAGCGATTCTCGGACGATGCCTTTCTTGGCGATGCAGTACAGGATGGGAAAGTCGAGCTGGTCCTCCGTGGCGTCCAGGTCGATAAAAAGGTCGTAGACCTCGTTGACCACTTCCTGGGGTCGCGCGTCACCCCGATCGATCTTGTTGATCACCACGATCGGAGGCAGTTTGGCCTCGAGCGCCTTGCGCAGCACGTAGCGGGTCTGGGGCAGTGGACCCTCGCTCGCGTCCACAAGCAGCAGCACGCCGTCTACGAGCTTCAGGGCCCTTTCCACCTCTCCACCGAAATCACTGTGCCCGGGCGTGTCGACGATATTGATTCGCGTTCCGTTGTAAGTGATGGCGGTGTTCTTGGCGAGGATCGTGATGCCGCGCTCGCGCTCGAGTTCGTTGGAGTCTAAGACACGCTCCACTACGGGCTCCCCCTGCCGGAAAATACCGCTCTGCCGGAGCATGGCGTCCACCAAAGTGGTCTTGCCGTGGTCAACATGCGCGATGATAGCAACGTTCCGAACCGATGAGTTCAACCTATCCTCTCTTATCGGCTAAAACTCCGACGTGGGCGGGACGTTCCATCCGTCAACTTCGGCCACCGGTTTCGTGCCTTGCAAATCCGACTGACGAAAGGCGGCGGTGACCTCCGCCTTCTCCCCCGGCAAGAGAGGGAAGTAATTCTCCTCCCACAATACGGGCAACACCTCTTCCCCACCCTTCCCTTTCCTGATTCGCAGATGGACGAAGAAAGCCAAATGCTCGCTCGGATTCTCGACCCTAACGCGACTGAGAACGTCGCTGCCCTTGTCTTCGACTCTTGACGAGAGCTTGAGATTAACCTTCGGCAGGTTTTGCAGGCCGGTGAAGTCTGCGTAGGAACGGATCGGCGTATAGTACCAGGTTGAGGCGTCCCAGTCGGAGCCATCGGGCTTGGTCGATAGCCAGTAAAAGTTCGAACTCACGCGTTTGCTGTGGGAATCCTCAAGAGTCAAGCGGACAAAATAGGTGCGGGTCAGACCGTCCAGCGCTGGAATCGTGAAAGCATTCGTGCTGCTGTCGGGCGGAATATCGACCACCGCATCCTTCCAAAACTGCTGCGCAAGGTCGAGGTTGTAGACCTGCGCACTTACCTTATAGCCTTTGAAGCCCTCGTATAAGGAATTCACCACCGCGACGGAGCGATTGTCGTAGGAGTATTGAATGTGTAGAGGCTCGCAAGCCTTCTTGGTGCCGAAATAACCTCCTCCGGGCCTGAGGTAGAAGTCGTAGAGATGCCAGATCAGTGAAGGCCAGGCGTTGTTCAGCATCCACTGGATGACGCCCGTAGAAGTGTACTTGTTGCGGCCGTAGGCCTCGAACATGGCGCGTTCTGCTTCATAGGTCATCATCTGCGCTTTCTCGGCGTAGTCTTCCACACCGGCAGCTGTCCCATAACGGGTATTCAGGGCACGGGTGAACACCTCAATGGTCTTGAACTCCCCTCCTCCGGCGTGAAAGTTCCAGACCTCGTTGATGGGCCAGAGGTGGTCGGCCCCGAGCATCTGTCGCAAGCTATCTACGGGGGGCACCGCGGCGCCCGGACTGGTCTCGGTGTTGAATCCGTGCGCGCCGCCGCGTTCATGGGTTTCCTCCAGCCAGTAGGAAGGCGCAACGTATTCATAAGGACCGGTCATCTTGAGGCCAGTGTGCCCCGCGCCACTCGTCCGCTTCTCGGTGGCCGACGACTGATACGGATTGGGCCAGCGCTCTTCTTTGAGAATGCGGAGATAGACCTGCTCCACATTCGGGGGAGGCGGATTATCACTTCCGTAGAGCCAATCGAAGACGCAGGCATGGTTGCGCAGCCGCCGCAACTGGTCTCGTAAGGACTCCGCCGCGATGGTGTGATCGTCGTCCTTCCAGCGCTTCCATCTCTCCCAGTGGTCGCAGCAACACCAGCCCGCCTGGACCACGATCCCGTAGCGATCGCACAGGCTCAGGAAATGCTCGTCCTCCAGCTTGCCTTCCAGCCGGATGGTGTTCAGGTTCATATCCCGGACATAGCGGATCTCCGCCTCCTGCCTTTGTGGCGAAGACCTCAAGAGCATATCCGGAGCCCAACCGGCACCGCGAATGAGGATGTTCCTGCCGTTGATCTTGAAAATCCGCTGATCTTGCTGGCCCAGCTCCGACGTGACCTCCCGAATGCCGAAGCGAACATCCTGCTCGTCCGAGACCTCACCGCCCGATTCGAACTCCACGTGCAGGTCGTAGAGATCTTGCGGGCCAAGTGGCGCCGGCCACCACAGGCGTGGGTGGGCGATGTTGAGCTGGGCAAAGTTTTCGGGAGCCAAGGTGACGAGCTTGGATTCCTTGGCGGCCAAGTCCACGCGCTGCCCCGTTTCGATGCCCCCGATTTTCGCCTTTAGATTTCCCTGCACGGCGCGATCCGAGACGTTCAGCAGTTCAGCCGTTAAAGTAAGATGAGCAGTCTCGAGAGAAGGCAGATCAAGGCGGGTGATGACTTGGGGGTGGCGAAGGGCGACCGGCCCACTTGCGGTGATGTAGACCGAGCGCCAAATGCCCATATCCTTGTCGGGCGGCATCGGGTTCCAGTCGACCCAGGTGAACGCCAGGTCATTAGGCTGGGGAGGAAAAACCTCAACCGCAAGCGTGTTCGCTTCACCGGGCAAGGCGATGCCGGTGATGTTGAACTCAAACAGCCGCCACGTGCCGGCCACTTGATTGGAAGTGGCGATCTCGCGTCCGTTCAGCCAGATGTTGGCCCGAAAGTTGATGCCGTCAAAGTGCAGCCAGACCGTTTTGCCTTTGTAGCTCGGCGGCACTCGGAACTGGTTCCGATACCACCAGGGGACGCGAAACGGGCTGTCCTCAGGCATTGGCAGGTTGGAGAAATTCTCACCGACCTTGTAGGTGGTGCCCGGTATCAACCGAAGGTTCATACCAAAGTACGGATCGGGATACACTTTGTTCTCGACCAGCGCGGCCAAAACAGTGGACGGCGTTTGGGTGAAATACCACCCCTGCGTCGCGAAACCAGCCGTAGATAACTTTTCTCCCTTTTCTGCCACCTTGGCGGATGACTGAAGCGCCCATCCGTCGCGCAGTGTCAGTGTCAAATCCCGCTCCGAACTCTGCGCTCCTTTGAGGCCGGCACCAGAACTGCAGAAGAGTAATGCCAAGACTACCAAGACCTCATTTCTGTTCATTAGCACCTCACTGACCGAAGTCTATGCGTCCTCATGGCGGAAGGCAATAGCTGCGCACGGTCTCAAAAAGCGGCTCGGCCGCTTGCCGTGCGGATTAGCCCTTCCAACCCAGCAGGCTAAACAGACATTAACAACAAGGGTCTTAGGCTCGACCGCTTGCCGGAAGCTACAGG
>DATJKY010000142.1:0-2587 GCA_035490955.1 Terriglobia bacterium
TGTGCTTCACTGCCTTTGGTTTCCATCCTTGAGACCACCCAACAGCATATGCCAACCCATCCAGAATACCACGACGATCGTTGAACGCGACATACTTGGGTTGTCTGGACTGCGGATGCGCTCGACGCGCGATCTCACCAAGTCCTGCCTGTTCATCGGCAACTCAGTTAGGCTCCTATTGATAGGCGTTGGTTTAGGTCTCGCTGGATCCTGGGCCTTCACGCGCTTATTGGCGAATCTTCTCTTCGGCGTGACCGCCCCATGACCCGCTCACCCTGACCCTTGTTTCTGCTCTGCTCGCCGGCGTGGCGCTGCTTTGAGAGCTATATCCCTTTACGCCGCGCCACCTGCGTCGATCCGGTCGCAGCACTGAGGCACGAATTAAGCCTCCAGCAGGCTCATGGACTTCTTGGCGAAAGGCTCGAATCGGGGAGAATCGAGCGGAAGACGATTTCGAGCCACCTCTGCACGTTGTCAGTGTTCTGAAGCACATCCGCAAGTGATCTTTCCCGTAATTCCTTTCCCTCGCGCAGCGCGAGCAAGGCGAATCCTCTCCGGTTGCTCCACATGAGTTTTCCTCGCGAATCCCACAGTTTGAAAACCACCGTAGCGGCGGGCACCGTCTCTTTCTGCGGTGTGACCACGGACTTGGCCGAGGTCAGGAATCCTTTGGGGGCACTGATGGGTTCTTCGACCCCGTCCCAGACCGCCACGGAATGCTTGACGTCTGCCGCCACCTGCTCGACGACGATTTCCAAAACCGCGTTCACTTTGGTCTCTCGCGCAATGAGCGGGATAAGCTCACGCTGGTCGTTGGCAACCTGGACGGGGTTTCCTTGGCTGTTCGATGCATTCACCACCTCCCCGGGCGAGGCTGTGCCGGTCTTGTCCTGGCGAATATCTTCCGCCAGGTTCCTTGCGGCGAACCTCCACTTCAGGTTGCTCTCGAGGAATTGTGCGGTCGCGTCGTAGAGGGCGTCTGCGCTCGGAACGCTCGAGCGGGGGAGGACGATCGCCCTCCTCACCCGGCCCCGGATGCTCCTGGAAGACGTGAAGCTGTTTTCCAATGGGTATTCCAGCCACTTTAGCGTATATGTTTCGCCTTGCTGGAAATACCAGGCCGTAACCTTAGAGCCCTTCGCAACTACCTCGGTAAAGTCTTCCTGTGTGGTCAAGGGCAGGAGCTTAGCATTGCCCATCAGGGACATGATTGTAATGCGGTTGCTTTCCACCTTTGTTACATACCCATAGGCCTGGGTGGCGCCGGCCTCTTCCTTCTCGCGAGATGCAGTGGTCACGGCAGGCGCCAAAATCGCCAAGGTGCATATGAAAGATAAGACCAGTTTCCAGGTAACCCGCGACGCCGGTCCTTCCATTACAACCTTGAATCCACCTAACAAAATGGGCAAGACCTCCTCTCGCCGCCGGCGTCCGTCACCGTGTGCTTTCAAGCTATCCGGTCCTACATCGCCAGCGCGGTTTCTCTTTAAGAAGTATAAGCTCGGATTCGGATTTGCCGGTGGCTTTTCTCGCGCCGATGGAACCGTGGTGCTCGTAGACGAGGTCAGTGTCATCTGCGATCCTGAAAAGGGCGCCGAAGTTACAACCGCTAGCCTGAAGTCACGGCTCGAATCCTGAACCGAATCCGGCACTTGAGGTGTTAGGCTTACGGTAGGTCTCTGAAGAAATCTCTCAATAGAAGCATGAAGGAGAAAAGGCCATAGGAGAAGCGACAACACGCCCGGGGTAAGGCTCCGCAGCTCAGGTCAGGCTCTTTGCCTTGACTTCGACGCAGCCTGGTTTTACATTAGGCCTGACTGGTCGGATCAATGCGCCTGGGAGCCCTTGCGACCTCTGATGCTCCCTCGATACCGTGGGGCCGATCCAATGTTGTTGCTTGCCGGATTCTCGGCATTTGGCGTGTTTCTAGGCATCGCATCCATTGGATTTCTGTTCCTGCTAGTCAGCTTGCTGTTCGGCGAATTCTTCGGACACGGCGACCTGGTGGGCCACGATGCCGATTTTCACGGAGACCTACACGGTGGCGGGGGCGTCAGTATCTTCAGCACGCGAGTTCTCAGCGTCTTCGTGACCGCGTTTGGTGGCTTCGGCGCCATCGGCATTCACCTCGGCTACGGCACCGAGGTGAGCACCGCGCTTGGGGTGGCGGGCGGTTTGGTCTTTGGTGCCATCATTTACCTTTTCGCGAGCTTCCTGTTCAGCCAGCAGGCGTCCAGCGACGTCCGGATGAGCGACTTGGCCGGCGGCATGGCCCACGTGAGCGTGGCAATCCCCCCGGGTGGAGTGGGGCAAGTCCGCTGCACGGTGGGCGAGTGCGTGGTGGAGAAGATTGCCCGCTCCCGGGATGGCGAACAGATTCCCGTCAATACCTTGGTTAAAATCGAGGCTGTTGTTGGCGAGACAGTAGTAGTTCGGCGGGCAGAATAAACAGTTTCCAGCTTCTACTGCCCGGGAGGGAGGTCAGAGAAGTGCTTACCCAATTCTTTGTTCCCATTATCGTAGCGCTTGTCATTCTCGCCCTCATTGTGGGCATGGCCCTTTTCAGCCGGAACTATGTGAAGGTACC